>CALZLQ010000024.1 GCA_945788385.1 uncultured Prevotellaceae bacterium | reverse complement strand
CTTGAAGACTGAGGTGACGTATGACGAGAAGGACGGAACGTATAGCATTGGCACGGTGTTGGAATCGCAGAAGGGGAAAAATCGCGACAAAAAGGACAAGAACAAGAATGCAGGCTCGGCGGCCAAGCCGGTTGCAAAGAAGGACGATAAGGATAAGAATGCCACGAATGTCAAGATGACTCCTTTCTTGCCTGCCAACCCTTTGGGTATGACGTTGGGGACTGCCACGAGTTATGTCTCGGCTCCTGTCGTCATGACGCCCAAGGAGTATATGGACTGGAGTCTGCGCAAGAGTATGGCACAGTATTACCGTCAGCGTAACCAGGAGCAGTTTGAGACTAAGGGGAAGAGCAAGTTTGATTTTACTGACATGCGTTTCTCTCTCGGCCCTGCCGAGAAGATTTTCGGTCCTGGAGGCATTCAGATCAAGACTCAGGGCTCGGCTGAGTTCAAGATGGGCGGCAATATGAAGTATACTGACAACCCTACTCTCGCTGCCAGCCGAAGGAAGTCTTTTGGTTTCGACTTTGACATGAAAATCAACCTTACCGTCAATGCCAAGGTGGGCGACAAGGTCGACATGAACATCAACTACAATACTGATGCGAGCTTTGACTATGACCAGCAGAATCTCAAGCTCAAATATGAGGGCAAGGAGGACGAGATTATAAAACTGGTCGAGGCGGGCAATGTGTCCATGCCTTCCAACATGAGCCTCATCCCGGGCATCAGTTCGCTCTTTGGCATGCGCACGGATTTGCAGTTTGGCAAATTGAAGATGCAGGCTGTGGTGTCGCAGAAGAAGTCGGCGAGCAAGAGTGTGTCGGGCAATGGCGGCTCGAATACCAGTTCTTTTGAGTTTTCTGCCACGAACTATGAGGAGAACAGGCATTTTTATCTCGGTCATCATTTTCGCGAGACGTATGACAGGAATATGAGCTCGCTCCCTACCATAGCGAGCGGCATCAGCATCAAGCGTATAGAGGTCTGGGTGACCAACAAGACGGGTACGACTACGAACACGCGCAATATCATCGCTCTCGCTGACCTTGCCGAACGCAACGTGACGGGCACGGCGTGGACTGCGGGCTCTTCGACTTTGCCTGACAACTCTTCAAACAACGAATACAGCACTCTTGCGGGCAATGGTGACATACGTGACATCACGCAGACGAGCTTGATTCTCGAGAACACGTATAATCTCGAGGGCTCTGTCGACTATGACAAGCTGCAGTCGGCCAAGCTGCTCACGAGCAGGGACTATCATCTCAATGCCGAGCTTGGCACTATCACTCTCAACACGGCTCTGCAGCCTGACGACATTCTTGCCGTGGCCTATGAGTATGTCGCTGGGGGCAGGACGTACAAGGTGGGCGAGTTTGCTTCGGACATCACTGACACGAACAGTGCCTTGCTCGTCAAGATGATACACGGCAGCGCGACTACGCCTCAGAGCCGTATTTGGAAGCTCATGATGCGCAATGTCTATTCTCTTGGGGCGACCTCGACGCAGAAGGAGAAGTTCAAGCTTGATATCAAGTATCAGTCTGACTCTACGGGGCTTTATCTCTCGTACTTGCCTTACGAGCGTCTCCGCGAGACGATACTGTTGCGTGCCTTGGGGCTCGACCGTCTTGATGCTGCCAACAAGCCTTACCCCAACGGCCAGTTTGACTATGTCGACGGATATACTGTCTACAAGGGGCGTATCTACTTCCCCGTGGCGGAGCCTTTCGGACAGTATCTGTATGACTGGATTATTTCTCAGGGATATGGGCCTGAGATTGCTCAGAGGTATAGCTTCCCTGAGTTGTATAGCGAGACCAAGACCACGGCCAAGCAGATGGCTGAGAAGAACAAGTTCCTCCTCACGGGCGAATACAAGGGCTCTTCGGCAAACGAGATTAACCTTGGGGTGTACAATGTGGCTCCGGGCTCTGTCACCGTCACGGCTGGCGGTGTCACTCTGACCGAGAACAGCGACTATACTGTCGACTATGCGAGCGGCATTGTCACCATCATCAACCAGAGCATCATCGATGCCGGCACCAAGATTGACGCTTCGGTGGAAAGCAATGACACGTATGGCATGCAGCGCAAGACGTTCCTTGGTTTCAACTTTGACTATGAGGCGAACAAGAACCTTACCTTTGGCGGTACCGTGCAGTACCTTGTCGAGCAGCCTCTCACGACCAAGATTGCCATGGGCAACGAGGCTCTAAAGAATGTGCTCTGGGGTGCGCATATTTCGTGGAAGCACAAGGCTCAATGGCTCACTAACCTCATTGACAAGATTCCGTTCATCAACGCCACGCGGCCGAGTCAGATAAGTTTTGACGGTCAGGTGGCACAGCTCATAGCCGGAATGTCGTCTGGCGCACAGGGTGGCGCTTCGTATATCGACGACTTTGAGGATACCAAAAAGAAGACGAGCCTCATACAGCCTACGTACTGGCAGCTTGCGTCTACTCCGGAGAGCGACCTTTTCCCCGAGAGCAAGCTCAGCAACGATGTCTCATACGGCTACAACCGTGCCCTCCTGGCCTGGTACTGTATCGACCCTATCTTTACAAACCGTAGCTCTACCCTAACGCCCAGCCATATCAAGAGCGACTTGAAGCAGCTCTCGAATCATTATGTGCGCGGCGTGTATGAGCTTGAGCTGTATCCCAACAAGTCGCAGACGAGCTACAACAGCAACTCTCTGCTCAATGTGCTCAATCTCGCATACTACCCGAAGGAGCGCGGTCCGTACAATCTCACACGCGATGTCGACACTGGCACGGGCGAGCTGCTCAACCCCAAGAATCGTTGGGGCGGCATGATGCGCAAGATTGACAATACCGATTTTGAGGCGCAGAATATCGAGTACATCGAGTTCTGGCTCATGGACCCTTTCCACTACGGCAGCAATGGTGGCGGCGACTTGTATTTCAACCTCGGAGAGATTAGCGAGGACATCTTGAAGGACGGCAAGAAATCATACGAGAGCGGTTTGCCCATAGATGGCAATATGGACTATGTCGAGGAGACGAAGTGGGGACGCGTGCCGCGCACTAACAGCATCACCTATGCCTTCAACAACTCTGACGGCGCACGCGAGAAGCAGGACCTCGGTCTCAATGGGCTGAGCGACGAGGACGAGAAGCTGTACGACGAATATGCCAAGTTCTACAACGAGCTCGAGAGCGGTATGCTCAACACCCTCCCCGACACTGTGCGCAACCAGCTCATGAATGACCCTGCCAACGACAACTATCATTATTTCCGCGGCGATGACTATGACCAGCAGCAGGTCAGCATTCTGGACCGCTACAAGCGTATCAACATGCCTCAGGGCAACTCGCCCGAGAGCGGACAGTACCGCTACGAGACGGCATGGAAGTCCACACCCGACGTCGAAGACATCAACACGGACTATACTCTCAACGAGAAGGAACGTTACTGGGAGTATCGTCTCAGCGTACGCCCCAACGACCTCGCCAGCATCGGCAACAACTATGTGTCTGACATTCGCGAAGCCTCTGTAACTCTCCGCGATGGCTCTACCGACAAGATCAAGTGGTATCTCATACGCATCCCTCTCAACGACTCAGGGCGCAAATCTGTAGGCGGCATCACGGACTTCTCGAGCATAAGGTTCATGCGTATGTACATGACCAACTTTGCCGACTCCGTAATACTGCGATTTGGCACTCTTGACCTCGTGCACGGAGACTGGCGCAGCTACAACAACAGTCTCTATATCGGAGGGGGGGCTGGAGGCGGAATGCGCGACTTCACGGTCACCGCTGTCAATATCGAGGAGAACAATGACCGCAAACCTGTCAACTATGTCGTGCCCCCAGGCATAAGCCGCATCAGCGACACGAGCAGCGGCACCATGATGGAAAGCAACGAGCAGGCTCTTGCCCTCATGGTCAAGCAGCTCAGCCCCAACGATGCCTGTGCCGTGTATAAAAACGTGAAGTACGATATGCGCAAGTACCGCCACCTGCAGCTCTTCACTCATGCCAACACTCTCGAAGCGGCAGATGCTGACCACACCGACCTGCGCGACAATGAGGTCTCTGTCTTCATACGCCTCGGTTCGGACTATCGCAACAACTACTACGAATACGAAGTCCCACTCCAGCTTACCCCCGTGCGTACCACAGGCAAGTACAGCAACAACTCGCCCGAAGACCGCGAGAAGGTGTGGCCCGAGGGCAATATGCTGGACTTCGACCTCGATATGCTCGTAGACCTCAAGAAGCTTCGCAACAAGAACAACGTCAGCTACAACCAGCTCTACACAAGCTACGACCCCGACAAGCCCAACAACCGTATTGCCATCATCGGCAATCCCTCGCTCGGCGAGGTCAAGACCATCATGATTGGTATACGCAACCACGCCGCATCTAACAGAAGCGTTGAGGTATGGGTCAACGAGCTGCGCCTGCAGGAGTTCACCAACGAGGGTGGATGGGCAGCCCAAGGCACACTCAATATCCAGCTCTCTGACATAGGCTCGTTCAATGCCAACGGCAAAGTGGTCACGGCAGGCTACGGAGGCATCGAGCAGACCGTGCAGGAGCGTACCGACAAGGACACGTACCAGTATCAGTTTACGACCAACCTTGACCTTGGCAAACTGCTACCCGAGAAAGCCAAAGTCAGCGTGCCTTTCTACTACAGCTATAGCAAGGATATCGTCAAGCCGAAATACAACCCTCTCGACACCGACATGAAACTCTCTGATGCCCTCGATGCCATGAACGACCAGGCTCAGCGTGACTCTCTATCAGATATCACTATCAGCACCACAACAAGCAAGAACCTCTCTATCTCGGGGGCTCGCGTGAACATCGTCACCAACAAGAAGCACCCCATGCCCTACGACCCAGCAAACCTCACCTTCTCATACTCGCAGAGCAGTACCCACAAGAAGGGCGAGACCACAGTCTACGAGATCAATACTGCATGGAAGGCCTCTCTCAAATACTCATGGAATCCGAACTGGAAAAACTGGGAGCCTTTCAAGAACTGGAAGACCAAGAGCAAATGGGCACAGATTATCAAGGACCAGAACATCGCCTTTGCTCCGCAAAGCATAACATTCAGTACAGACTTGGGGCGCAGCTACTATGAGCTCCAGGAGCGCAACATCGAAAACGCTGTAGACTCGCGCAGCATACCCGTGGTGTGGAGCAGCCAGTACCTCTGGAACCGTCAGTTCTCGCTGCGCTGGGACCTCTTCAAGGCCTTGCATTTCACCTTCCAAAGTGCCACTCATGCCGAGGTGGAGCAGCCCAACCGTGTAGTCAACAAAGACCTTTATCCCGACGACTACACCGCATGGAAAGACAGCGTCAAGCACAGCCTTGCCCACTTTGGCCGCCCCCTCGACTACAGCCAAAGCGTGACCATGTCATACAAGCTTCCCATCAACAAGATACCCTGCTTTGACTGGATTACGGCTGACGGTACCTTCAACAGTAATTACTCGTGGAAGCGCGGTGCCGAGCTCCAAGACGGCAGCACACTGGGTAATACCATCAATACCCACCGTACCATCAACCTCAACGGCAAGCTCGCCATGGAAACCCTCTACAATCACTCCAAGTTCCTGAAAGAGGTAAACAAGAAATTTGCTGCCACCAACGCACGCAGCGAAGCTAACAAAAAAGTCGAAGCCAAACGCAAGGCCGACGAGGAAAAGCGCAAGGAGAAAGAGAAGGAAAAGGAACTCCTGCAGAAAGCCAAGGAAGAAGCCAAAAAGAGCGGAGAACCCCTCGACAGTGTCATGGCCCGCATGAACAAAGGCAAGCCGCTGACCAACGCGAAGGGCATCTCGGCACAGAAAGACACCAAGAAGGCAAAGAAAGGTTTCAACCAGATTATACAGCTGCAGCCCGACACGAGTATTGTACTGACCCACAACCAGAAGTCAAAACGTGTCTGGGTACGCGTTCAGGACGAGAAAGGCCACGAATACAAGCTCAAGACACGACGCATCGACGAGAACAAGATTGAGGTCAAGACGCGCCCTGAGGACAGCATACGCGTACGCTTCAACGTCATTCCCAAGCCCAAGCTCAGCGAGAAGAAATGGTATCCATACCTGCAAGCTGCAGCAAGGCTCGCCATGTCGGTACGCAGTGTGAGCATATCGTACAAAGAAAACTACAACCTTGCCCTCCCGGGTTTCATGCCCGAAGTAGGCGACCTGCTCGGCCAGCGCAAGATGGGAGCCAACGGTTTTGCTCCAGGTCTCGACTTCGCCTTCGGTCTGGTCGGCGACTCATACATCGACAAGGCTCGCGACAATGGGTGGCTGAGCAGCAACGGTCAGCTCTCCACCCCTGCCACATCGTCCAAGACAGGCGACCTCCAAATCAAGGCCATCCTCGAGCCTATAACCGACCTCAAGATTGACCTCAACGCCTCGCGCACCATGAATCAGAGCAAGAGCATCCAGTACATGTATAGCGGCTCGCCCACCACACGCACGGGCTCGTTCAACATCACCACCATCTCGTTAGGTACAGCCTTTGAAGGCATAGGCTCGGCCGACAATGGCTACCAGAGCAACGCCTTCGACAAGTTCTGCGAGCTGCTCCCCGTATATCAGAGCCGTGTGGAGCAGCAGTATATCGGTGCCAAAGACCCTACGGGCAAGACTTATGTTGGCTCGTCAGGCACAGCGAGCAGCACCCAAAACAACACTGCCGTCAACCGCTACGGCAGCGATGTCATGGTTCCGGCCTTCCTCGCAGCATATTGCGGAGGCGGCACCACGAGAGCCCTCGACATCTTCCCTGCCATCACACGCATGCTGCCAAACTGGAACGTCACCTACAAGGGTCTGGGCAACCTCCCTTGGATACGGGACCACTTCAAGAGCGTCAACATCACTCATGGCTACAAGAGCGTCTACACCGTAGGCAGCTACAACTCCTACACGGCATGGTACGAATACATGAGCGGCCGCGACCTCGGCTTCGTCAGTGCCGTAGGCGACGGCAGTAGCGACACATACCGTCCCAGCAGCTGCTACGACATCAGCACCGTGAGCATCAACGAGAGCTTTGCCCCCTTGGCAGGCCTCAGCGTCACCCTGCGCAACAACATGACCTTCAAAGCCGAATACCGCACCACACGCGTACTCGCCCTCTCCATGACCAGCGCACAACTCAACGAGACACGCTCCAACGATTTCGTCATAGGCTGGGGCTGGAAAATCAACGACTTCAAGCTTAGCACCCTGACGAGCCTCTTCGGCCGCAATCCCAACAAAGGCACCATGCGGAGCACAGCCAAGAACAAACGGACACAAAACAACAAAAACGTCAAAAACCAAAACAGCAATACCGAAGTGCGCAAGAAGAACACCTTCGCACACTCTCTCAACATGCGCTTTGACTTTAGCATACGCAGCCAGAGCGCAGTGCGACGCGACATACAGACACGCCTCAGCGAAGCCACCTCGGGCAACAAGGCCATCAAGACTGCCATACAGATAGACTACGCCATGAGCCGCTTTGCCACCATGTCTATCTTCTATGACCGCCAGAGCGCACACCCCCTGCTCTCATCGTCAGCCTACCCCACTGTCACCCAAGACTTCGGTATGACGATGAAGTTCTCTCTCACAAGATAACACGGAATATACATTATTCATATATAACACAAACGATATGCACTACATACTGCCAATCATACTGCTCATCGTGTCAAACATCTTCATGACACTCGCCTGGTACGGCCACCTCAAGCTTCAGGACATGCATGTCCTCCACGGCAACACTCCCCTCTACGTCGTCATACTCATCTCCTGGGGGCTTGCCCTCATGGAATACTGCTTCATGGTCCCGGCCAATCGATTGGGCTTTCAGGGCAACGGAGGCCCATACAGTCTCTTCCAGCTCAAGATAATCCAAGAGGTCATCACCCTGATCGTCTTCACTATCTACACCACACTGTCATTCCGCGGCGAGACACTCCACTGGAATCATCTTGCAGCCTTCGTCTGCATGATAATGGCCGTCTTCTTCGTTTTCTATAAAGCATAGGAAATGGGAGCCCTCCTATCAGTCATAGTAGCCATAATGTGGACAGGCACGGCCCTCTTTGCCGACGTGGCAAGCCGTAGCGTAGGAGCGAGTGTCTTCAACGTGTGGCGTATGCTGCTCTCCGTCCCCCTGTTGCTCATCACGGTTTGGATTATGACAGGCAGCCCCATTGTGCCGGGAGCCAACACCGAAGTATGGCTATGGCTCCTCGCCAGCGGTTTCGTAGGCTATGTCTTCGGCGATTACTGCCTCTTCCACTGCTACGAAGCCATAGGGAGCCGCTTCGGCCAGCTTTTCATGACCCTCGCCTCTCCCTTCGCTGCCATAGCCGCATATTTGATTATGGACGAGGGACTCACGCCAAAGATACTCCTCGGCATGACTGTCACCCTCACGGGCATAGGCATGAACATTCTTGGCAAAAACAACAAAGACGGCAAGAAGACACCTCTGAGTTTCAACCTCCCCCTGCGAGGCATACTCCTCGCTATCGGAGCCGCCTTAGGACAAGGTGTAGGCTTGGTGCTCAGCAAGCAAGGCATGCTCGCATGGGATGCCCACACCAATATGCAACTTGCCTTCTCTGCCACCATGATACGCGGCATCATGGGGCTCATCGGCTTCGGCATCACCGTCATCATACGACGCGAGACCCACAAGTTGCTCCTCCCCTGCCAAAGCAGACGTGCCGCCATATCAACCATAGGAGCGGTGCTGCTCGGTCCATATTTCGGAGTAAGCCTGTCCCTGCTCGCAGTAAGCATGACCAATGCCGGAGTAGCCCAGACTCTCATGTCGCTCACTCCAGTCTTTATCATCTGGCCGTCCCACATACTCTTCGGCAGCAAAGTACGCCCCATTGAAATCATAGGAGCTATCATAGCAGTATGCGGAGCGGCAATACTTTTTTGAGGACGGGAAACTGATACTAATTTAGAGAGAATAATCTCTATTGTCTCACACACAAACTCATCCCAACTCCTGTATTGTCAAGAGTTGGGATGAGTTGTTTTTGTATATCGAAAAGTATAGGGGGAGCCTCTATTACTTATTCTTGATATAGTCTACTATCCATTGTCCTACCTCCTTGGTGCCATACTTGCCAGCACCCTCTACCTGAATCTCGGGAGTGCGCACATTAGCATCAAGAGATGCGTTGACAGCTTCGCGAATCAAGGCACCCTCAGCCTTGAGGTCAAAATATTCATAGAGCATGGCTACGGAGAGTATCTGAGCTAAAGGGTTGGCAATATTCAAGCCCTTGCCTTGAGGCCAAGAACCGTGAATAGGCTCAAAGACTGGTGTGCTCGTACCTGTAGAGGCACTTGGGAGCAAGCCCATAGAGCCGGTAATAACCGAGCCCTCGTCGGTCAGGATATCTCCAAAGGTATTCTCTGTGACCATGACGTCAAAGAACTTTGGATCCTGTATCATACGCATCGCAGCATTGTCTACGTACATGAAGTCTGTCTCCACATCGGGGTACTCAGTCATAATCTCCTGAGCCACCTTGCGCCACAAACGGCTTGAGGCAAGGACATTGGCCTTGTCGACCACGGTGAGGTGCTTACGACGAGCGCGGGCATACTGGTAGCCTACGCGCAGAATGCGCTCCACCTCAGGACGGGTATAATAGTTGGTATCAAGAGCCTCCTCGACTCCGTCAGCATTGATGCTTGGCTCTTGCTTTTTGCCAAAGTACATACCGCCTGTGAGCTCACGGATACATACGAAGTCAGCGCCGCGCACCACCTCGTCCTTGAGTGGTGACTTGTGAATCAGGCAATCAAAAGTCTCTACGGGGCGAATATTGGCAAAGAGGCCTAACTTCTTGCGCATAGCGAGCAAACCCTGCTCAGGGCGCACCTTGGCGCTTGGATTGTTGTCAAACTTTGGGTCGCCCACGCTCGCAAAGAGCACAGCATCGGCTTCCTCACATACCTTGAATGTCTCCTCGGGGAAGGGATCGCCCACCTCGTCAATGGCATGGGCACCACAAAGGGCTTCCTTGTAGCTCACCTCATGTCCAAACTTCTCAGCAACTGCGCTGCACACAGCCACGCCTTGCTCCATAATCTCTGGTCCGATGCCATCACCGGCCAAAACAGCAATCTTAAGATTCATCAGTATTCTTTTTCTATAATATTCAACATCTTTATCACAGCCTTAATAGCAGCCTCTGTCTGGTCTGCGTCGAGGCCACGAGTGCGGTAGGTCTTGCCCCTAAAGTCCCAAGTAATCACAGCCTGGACAAAAGCGTCAGTACGTCCTCCCGGAGGAATGCTCACTACATAGTTGGTGAGCCAAGGGAATTTGCGCTCGAGCTTATCCCTGTAGATATGCCGGATAGCACGCACAAAAGCGTCAAACTGACCGTCGCCCTGTGCCTGCTCCTCATACATCTCGCCGTTTATCTCCATGCGAATGCTGGCAAGAGGCTTCAAGCCATACGCGGTAGTCACCACATACGACAGCAACTTGACATGCTCCTCCACCCCACTGTGATGCAAGACGTCAGCCACGATGAAGGGGAGGTCTTCCTGTGTCACAATCTCCTTCTTGTCGCCAAGCTCTATGATACGCGCCGTGACCAACTTGGTCTGCTCGGGAGTAAGCTCGAGTCCAAGCTCTTCGAGGTTCTTGACGATATTTGCCTTGCCGCTACTCTTGCCGAGGGCATACTCGCGCTTGCGTCCGAAACGCTCGGGGAGGAGTTCGTTCATATACAAGCCAGCCTTGTTGTCGCCGTCGGCGTGGACTCCTGCCACTTGAGTAAAGACACTGTCGCCCGTGATAGGCTTGTTGGGCGGAATAGCGATGCCCGAATAGCTCTCGACCAAACGGCTGACGTGGTTGAGCATCTCTTCGTTGATGTTGGTCTCGGCATGAAGGTGGTCCTTCAATATAGCCTGCACGCTCGCCAAAGGAGCATTGCCGGCTCGCTCGCCAAGGCCGTTGACGCTCGTATGTATACCCACGCAACCTCCGGTGACTGCAGCAAAGACATTGCTGATGGCCATGTCGTAGTCGTTGTGAGCATGAAAGTCAAAATGGTAATCTGGGTAACGCTCCCTCATCATACGCATACTCTCAAGCATACGCATAGGGTTCATCACGCCCAAGGTGTCGGGCAGCATATACCTGTCAATCGGAGTATTGCGCAGACCGTCTACGAGAGCGAACACGTAAGAGGCGTCGTCCTTGATACCGTTGCTCCAGTCTTCAAGATAGACATTGACATTCACCCCGCGGCTCGTAGCGTACTCCACAACCTTGATGATGTCGGCGACATGCTCCTCTACTGACTTTTTGAGCTGACCCTCACAATGACGGCGGCTACCCTTGCAGAGGAGGTTCATGTGGCGGCAGCCCGTATCGGCAATCCAATCGACGCTCGTCGTGCCATCACAGAAACCGAGCACCTCCACTCGGTCTATCATACCAGTGCGCATAGCCCACTGACAAATAGAGCGCACCGCCTCCTTCTCGCCCTCGGAGACGCGCGCCGAAGCCACCTCGATACGGTCTACGTTGACCTTCTGAAGCAACTCGCGCGCCACCATGAGCTTCTCATGCGGCATAAAGCTCACCCCACTCGTCTGCTCGCCATCGCGCAGCGTGGTGTCCATTATTTCGATTCTTCCCACTTTACAATCTTGTCTTTGTTAGAAAGGAGAAAATCTATATCATCAAAGGCATTGAGCAAGCAATACTTCTTGTACGAGTTGATTGGGAATGTCTCGCTGTGCCCCGTAGTGAGATTGGTCACAGTTTGTGCCGGGAGGTCGACCTTGACCTCTGCCTGAGGATTTGACTTGACCGTCTCAAAGAGCTCGAGCTGGAACTCACGACTCACCACCACAGGGAGCACAAAGCAGTTCAAGAGATTGTTGCGATGAATGTCGGCAAACGAATTGGAGATAACGACACGCACCCCATAGCCTGCAATGGCCCAGGCAGCATGCTCGCGGCTCGAACCTGAGCCCCAATTCTGACCGCCTATGATAATCTCGTGCACACCCTTGCGCGGAGCCTCACTATACTCAGGCTTGTTCATTACAAAGTCCTCCACAGGCTTGTTGTCGGCATCGTAGCGCAAGTCGTGCATGAAAGCCTCGCCATAAAACTTTGGGTCACGGGTAGTGAAGGCCAGATACCTCGCAGGGATAATATTGTCAGTATTGTTGTTGTCTATCTCGATGGGTATACACGTAGACTGAATTATATCAAATTTTTCTTTAGCCATAATCTTTCTTTACATCAGTTTTCTTGGGTCAGTAATCACACCTGTCACAGCACTTGCTGCCACCGTCAGCGGCGAAGCCAGGATTGTACGGGCGCCAGGACCTTGACGCCCCACGAAGTTACGGTTGCTCGTTGAGATAGCCAGTTTGCCGGCAGGCACCTTGTCTGGGTTCATGGCCAGACAGGAAGAGCAAGAAGGCAGACGCAGCTCAAAGCCAGCCTCTGTAAGGACCTTGTCGATACCCTCGGCAATAATCTGGTCGCGCACCAACCATGAGCCGGGGACGAGCCATGCCACGACATTGTCAGCCTTCCTGCGACCCTTGACTATTGAGGCGAAAGCGCGGAAGTCCTCGATACGTCCGTTCGTACAAGCTCCGAGGAAGCAATAATCCACAGGCGTACCCTCAAGCACCTGACCAGGCTCAAACTGCATATAGTCCAGCATACCGCGCAGCTGAGTCTGCTCCGCCGCAGAGAGGCTCTCCATCGTAGGGATTGCACCGTCGATGGCTATGCCAGCTCCAGGGTTAGTACCATACGTGATGCGTGGAGCGATGTCTTCGGCACGATATGTCACCTCCCTGTCAAACACAGCATCATCATCGCTGCGCAACTCACGCCACCCGTTCACAGCAGCCTCCCACTCCTCACCCTTCGGAGCATACTCGCGCCCCTTGAGGTAAGCAAAGGTAGTCTCGTCGGGAGCGATGATACCAGCACGTGAACCCATCTCGATCGAGAGGTTGCTCAGCGTCAGACGCCCCTCCATGCTCATGTTGCGCACCGTGCTGCCAGCATACTCCACAGCATAGCCCGTAGCCCCCGATGTCGTCATCTGAGCCATGATATAGAGAGCCACGTCCTTGGCAGTCACACCCTTGGCGAGCTCGCCCTCGATATTGATACGCATAGTCTTAGGCTTAGACTGGAGAATACATTGGCTCGCCAGCACCTGCGCCACCTCGCTCGTACCTATACCCATCGCGATAGCACCCACAGCCCCGTGAGTAGAAGTGTGAGAATCACCGCAGACTATCGTCATGCCAGGCAGCGAGAGAGCCTTCTCAGGACCCACGACATGAATGATGCCATTGTCGTGCGTACCCATAGCAAAGTGTTTGATACCAAACTCCTCACAGTTAGCCTTCAGCGTCTCCACCTGCTTCTTGCCTATAGGGTCATCGATACGCTCCTGCTGGTCGCTCGGAGTATTATGGTCAGGCATAGCCACCACATGGTCAGGGCGGAAAGCCTTGATACCCTTGTCGCGCAAAGTGTCAAAAGCCTGAGGCGAAGTCACCTCGTGAGCATAAAGGCGGTCTATGTATAACTGGGTAGGGCCGTCCTCCACATTTTGGACAACGTGCTTGTCCCATATCTTGTCAAATAAAGTCTTTCCCATTATTTCTTGAATTTGTTGATTGCATCAATATAAGCCTCGACCGAGGCAGTCACTATATCAGTATTGGCAGCAAAGCCATAGTACACATTGTGGTCAAACTCCACGCTCTGGTGCACTTTGGCCAAATCGTCCGAACCCTTGGAGATAGCCTGAATGGTAAACTCCTTGAGCGTCATCTCGCGGCGAATGATAGTCTTGAGAGCCTTGAGCGCTGCATCGACCGGGCCATTGCCACTCGCAGCAGCCTCGAAACGCTCGTTGCCTATCAGCAGCCCTATACTTGCCACGGAGCGCGTACCCTTGCCTGCCGTGACTTGCAGGTAGTCGAGCT
>CALZLQ010000023.1 GCA_945788385.1 uncultured Prevotellaceae bacterium | reverse complement strand
ACCCGTGTTCCATGCGTGAGAGGCATGTGTCCTAGCCGCTAGACGAAAGCGCCGTGTTTGCATTTGATGAGGCTGTGCTCTGCGGAAGCTGGGGGATTCGAACCCCCGGTACGGTAAACCCGTACGTCAGTTTAGCAAACTGGTGGTTTCAGCCACTCACCCAAACTTCCAATATGGTAGTAAAGTGTTCTTTTCTACCGCTCCACTGAGCGCGTTTCTCTCAAATGCGTTGCAAAGGTACGACTTTATTCTCATATCTGCAAGTGTTCGACGAAAAAAATGTTGCAAATAGTGCAAATTTGTTGTTGTGGCGGGTGCTTATTCGCTTACGAGGTGTACGGTGTCGACTCCATCGATGGATTGGATGTGCTTTATCGCGCATAGCATTTCGTTGACGTCGTGCACCATAAATGTGATGCGACAGCGTGCAATGGAGTCTTGGCTTGAGGCGCTGACTTGGGTTATGGCGAGTCTTAGTTTGTCGGCAATCTCTTCGAGCAGGTCCATGCATAGGTGGTAGCGGTCGACAGCGAGGACGTCGAGGGTGATGGGGTAGGTGTAGCCTTGACGGTTGATGGTGATGGCTGTGTCGCTTTCTATCTGGACGGGCGGGGCTGTGGGGGTGGTGGCGTATTTTACGCTTACGACGTCGTCGCCAAATTTGCTTGCCATGCGTATCGCTTCGGGGCAGGAGCGGCGGTGGAGGGTGATGTGGGTGATGCACCCAGGGGTGTCAGACGTGTCGTGATTGCGGATGCCTATGACGTCTCCGCCGGGGAGGGGGCTACATAGGGGGCAGCGGTGTACTCCGCCTTGCATGATGTTGCGCGAGATAAGGAAGAGGCGCAGTCCTCTCTTGGCGGCGTAACTCTCGCAGTGGTCTATCCAGTCTTTGCTGGGGTGGATGTGAGGGGAGGTGTGTAGCTCGATGCAGTCGCCGCTGTGCAGGCGGGTTTTGATGCTGCATAGTTGGCCGTTGACTCGGGCCCAGTGTGCGTGGTTGCCTTCGTATTCTCCTTTCTTGAAGGCGTAGTCTATCACTGTCGATCCTTTGGGGAGGAACATGCCTTGGCCGTCGGGCGAGAATACTGTGATGTCGTCGTAGTAGAGCGAGGTGGATATGTTTTCGAGGAAGTATTGGCCGTCGCCACTCTTGGCGATGTCTTCGAGCACGAGGCGAAAGCGTTTGACCCAGTTGCCTATGCTTGACCCTATTTCACCCATGCAGCCTACGATGGAGGCTTGTACCATGTTGGTGGAGCATATCTGTATGTCTTCCCATACTCCGCTTTGTGACAGGAGCATGAGGCGCAGGCATTGGTAGCTGTTTTCCTTGGCTTGGTCGATGTTGTTGATGAACGAACCAGGCTTTTCGCGGCATTCGCGAGTGATGAGGTTGTAGATCTTGAGGCAGGTCTCTTTTTCGGTCAGGGGGTCGTCGAGGATGTCGTCCCAAAACTCTATGCGTATGTAGTAGTGGTTGGGCAGGTGGTGGAAGTCGACTCCTTGCTCGCGCATACGTCGCCAGATTGAGTAGGGGCGGCGGTATATCACTTTGCATTCGCACATGATGCCGTGGTCTTTGAGTGTGCCCATGAGGTCTTTGCAGAAGAGTTTCAGGCGTGGGGCGTCGGCTTGCTTTTCTTGCTCTATCCACATGGCTATGTCGTTGTACTCTAAGGTGCAACGGTACTTGAACGAGAGGTTTTCGAGGTCTGACTTTACTTCGAAGAGTCCGAGGCGGTTGGCCAGCGGTGCGTAGAAGAAGTCGGTCTCGCCGGCAATCTTCATCTGCTTGTCGGGACGCATGCTCTCGAGGGTGCGCATGTTGTGCAGGCGGTCTGCAATCTTGACCATCACGGCGCGGATGTCGTAGTGGAGCGATTCGAGTATCTGCTGGTAGTTGTCGACTTGCTTGGTGGTGTTGTATGATTTCTTTTTCTTCTTGGTTACTACGTCGACGAGACCTGCCACGTCGGGGCCGAAGAGTTGTCGTATCTCTTCGACGGTGTGAGGGGTGTCTTCTACTACGTCATGGAGGAAGGCGGTTATGACGCTGTTGGCATCGAGCCGCAGTTCCTTGGCTGCTATGAGTGCGACGCTGATGGGGTGGATGATATATGGTTCGCCGGATTTGCGCCGCTGGGGGGCGTGGGCTTCCTTGGCCAAGAGATAGGCTCGGCGTACGCGTTCGAGGTCTTGGGGTGTGACCCTGCTTTCCAGTGTGTCGAAAACCTGTTGTGCGAGGCCTGACACTATCTTGTCGTAATCCTGCATAGGACTGAGATTTAACAGTTGTATGTGTGCAAAGTTATTAAAATTGGGTTAAAAAAGATAATCTGTTCAACATTTTTTTGACAATCGACAAATAATTCTTATATTTGTATGCGTAAAGGGCGCGAATACTGAGCCCGCCCTAAAATATTGGAAGATAAAACGTATAAAAATAGAAAAGAAATGAAAGCATTTGTTTTTCCCGGTCAGGGAGCACAGTTTACGGGTATGGGCAAGGACCTTTATGAGGGCAATGCCGAGGCAAGGGCTATGATGGACAAGGCCAACGAGATTCTTGGCTTTAGCCTCACGGACATTATGTTTGAGGGCGACGCTGAAGCGCTCAAGGAAACGAAGGTCACGCAGCCTGCGGTGTTCTTGCACAGTGTGGCAATGGCGGTGGCTATGGGTGATGGGTTCAAGCCTGATATGGTGGGCGGTCACAGCCTTGGTGAGTTTAGTGCGCTTGTGGCTGCTGGAGCTCTCGGCTTTGAGGATGGTTTGAAACTTGTGTATGCCCGTGCTATGGCGATGCAGAAATGTTGTGACGCCCAGCCGGGTGGCATGGCTGCCGTGTTGCGTCTTGCGGACAGCGAGATTGAGCGTGTGTGTGCTGAGGTTACTGCAACGGGTGTCGGCACGGTTGTGGCTGCCAACTACAACTGCCCGGGACAGCTCGTTATCAGCGGTGACAAGGAGGCGGTGGCCGTGGCGTGTGACAAGATGGTTGAGGCTGGGGCAAAGCGTGCGGTGGTGCTCCCTGTGGGTGGGGCCTTCCATAGTCCATTGATGCAGGGAGCCAAGGATGAGCTCGAGGCTGCCATAGCGGCAACGGAGTTCCATACTCCACGCTGCCCGGTTTACCAGAATGTTGACGGCAGGGCTCATACCAATCCTGAGGAAATCAAACAGAACCTTATTGCGCAGCTCACGGCTTCGGTGCGCTGGACTGCTGAGGTGCAGGCTATGGTAGAGGCTGGAGCCACGGAGTTTGTTGAGTGTGGTCCGGGTACTGCGCTCACGGGTATGATTGGCAAGATCTCTAAGGAGGTCACTGTGGTTCATGCCTGATTGATGTGCCTCGAAATCCTTTAGTCCTGTAACCCAAAACTTACAAGTCATGGTCATCTATCAAGTGTTTACGCGATTGTTTGGCGCTAATGTGCAACGCCCTGTGCCAAACGGAGGAAAGAGGCAGAGTGGATGCGGCACGATGGCGGCATTCACCCCCAAGGCTTTGCAGGAGATAAAGAACCTTGGAGCTACGCATATATGGTATACTGGTATCATAGAGCATGCGACGCAGGCGGACTATACCAAGTATGGCATCTTGAAGGACAACCCTTTGGTGGTCAAAGGTAGGGCTGGCAGCCCTTATGCCATCAAGGATTATTATGATGTGGATCCGGATCTGGCGACGAGAGTGGACGAACGCATTGCCGAGTGGGAGCAGTTGATAGAGCGCACGCATGCTGCCGGGCTCAAGGTAATTCAGGATTTTGTGCCTAATCATGTTGCGCGCCAGTATCATAGCGATGCTTGCCCGAAGGGTTGTCAGGACCTGGGGCAGGGCGACGATGTCACGCAGGGGTATTCGCCTGATAATAATTTCTACTATCTCGGCGAGCCTTTGCATACTGACAATATCACGGCTGGGATGAGTGAAGAGGAGAGGGGCAAGTATCCTGCGTATGAGGAGAACCCTGCGAAGGCTACGGGCAATGATGTGTTTAGTGCGTGGCCGGGACGAAATGACTGGTATGAGACGGTCAAGCTCAACTATGGGCGCAACACGTATGCCAAGATGTTGCAGATACTCTTGTATTGGGCAGCGAAGGGGGTGGATGGTTTCAGGTGTGATATGGCGGAGATGGTGCCGGTAGAGTTTTGGGAGTGGGTCATACCGCAGGTGAAGGCGCAGTATCCGGACATCATCTTTATTGCTGAGGTCTACAATCCGGCTCTCTATCGTGATTATATTTATCGTGGAGGGTTTGACTATCTTTATGACAAAGTGGGGTTGTATGACAAGCTCAGGGCTGTACAGGCTGGGTGGTGTTCGGCCAAAGAGATTACGGGTTGCTGGCAGAGTGTCGAGGATATACAGGGCCACATGCTTAATTTCCTTGAGAATCACGACGAACAGCGCATAGCGAGCGACTTTTTTGCAGGGGATGCGCTTAAGGGGCGTCCCATGCTTCTCGTTAGCGCGCTCATGAATACCAACCCTATGATGATATACTTCGGTCAGGAACTCGGTGAGCGCGGTATGGACAGCGAGGGATTCAGCGGCGAGGACGGACGCACTACAATCTTTGACTACTGGACTGTGGACACTGTGCGGCGTTGGCGCAACGGGGGTAAGTTTGACTCGTTGCAGCTCACCAAGGAGGAGAGGGACCTACGCCAGTACTATCAGAAGGTGTTGCGTCTCGCGGAGAGCGACAAGGCTTTTGCCGAGGGCTTGTTTTGGGATTTGATGTATGTCAATCCTCACATGGACAGACAGTATGCGTTCTTGCGTAGCGACAGGAAGAATACGTATCTCGTCGTGGCTAATTTCTGCGATGACAATATCGAGACTGAGGTGCGGGTGCCTGCTGATGCCATACGCACGCTGGGCGATGCGGAGAGTGCGGGCTCGCTGATAGGGGATAAGGTAATCTCTGTCAAGGTAAAGGCTTGGGATGGCATAATAAAGAAAATAAAACTGTAATATGAATCACACACACCTTGTAATAATGGCTGGCGGCATAGGCAGTCGATTTTGGCCTATGAGCACGCCGCAGCGTCCCAAGCAGTTTGTAGATGCACTTGGATGTGGACGCACTTTTATCCAACTCACTTTCGACAGATTTGCGGATATTATCAGCCCAGATCATGTCTGGGTGGTTACATCTCAGGGCTATAGGGATATTGTGCGCGAGCAGCTCCCTGAGATTCCAGAGTGTAATATTCTTCTTGAGCCGTGCCGACGCAATACTGCTCCTTGCATAGCCTATGCGTCGTGGCGCATAAAGAGTGTCGACCCCAAGGCGGTGGTGGTGGTGAGCCCTTCTGACCATATAGTGCTTGATGTGAAGGAATTCCGGCGTGTCGTAAGGGATGCCCTTCAGTTTGCGGGCGAGAGCGACTCTATCGTCACTCTCGGCATGAAGCCTACACGTCCAGAGACGGGGTATGGCTATATTCAGACAGACATGAGTTGCCCTTCGATTCGCAACAAGGAGATTTTCCGTGTAGACTCTTTCCGCGAGAAGCCTGATCTCGACACTGCACTGCGGTATGTCAAGAAGCCTAATATGTTGTGGAACGCTGGCATCTTCATTTGGAGTGTCAAGACTATTGTCAATGAGTTTCGCGTCTATGCGCCCGAGATAAATGCCATCTTCGAAGACCTACTTCCTGTCTACGGCACGGAGCGCGAACAGGAGTTTATCAACCAGGAGTTTCCCAAGTGTGAGAACATCTCTATCGACTATGCCATACTCGAGAAGAGTGATGAGATTTACTGCCATCCTGCCCAGTTCGGATGGAGTGACCTCGGCACATGGGGCTCTCTGCGCGAGACTGTGCAGCAGGACCGCAATTTGAATGCTGTCATAGGCGACAACATAAAGACTTATGAGACCCGCAACTGCGTGATACATTGTAGCGAGGAGCGCAAGGTGGTGGTGCAGGGACTTGACGGGTATATAGTGGCGGAGAAGGACAACACTTTGCTCATTTGCAAACTCAGCGAGGAGCAACGTATAAAGGATTTTAGCTCATGAAGAAGAAGACTGCACTCATCACGGGGGTGACGGGCCAGGATGGCAGTTACCTCAGCGAG
Organism: uncultured Prevotellaceae bacterium; assembly: GCA_945788385.1. Lineage (GTDB taxonomy): Bacteria > Bacteroidota > Bacteroidia > Bacteroidales > Bacteroidaceae > Physcousia. Next base: position 8,008 of record CALZLQ010000023.1, on the reverse strand, counting down.
TTCCTGCTCGAGAAGGGGTATGAGGTACATGGTATCATTCGACGCTCCAGCGTGGACTATCGTGAGCGTATAGCTCATCTTGAGGGTCAGCGGGATTTCCATTTGCATTATGCTGATATGGGCGACTCTATGTCGCTGGTCAAGCTTGTGGGCAAGGTGCAGCCTGACGAGATATACAATCTTGCGGCACAAAGTCATGTGCAGGTCAGTTTTGACGCGCCGGAGTTTACTGCCGATGTTGATGCCGTGGGTGTACTGCGCATACTCGAAGCTGTGCGTACCAATCATCTCGAACGTTCATGTAGGATATATCAGGCGTCAACCTCTGAGCTCTATGGCAAGGTGGAGGAGGTGCCACAAAACGAGAACACTCCATTTCACCCATACAGTCCCTATGCTGTAGCCAAGCTCTACGGATATTGGATAATCAAGGAGTATCGTGAGGCATACGATATGTTCTGCTGTTCGGGCATACTCTTCAACCACGAGAGTGAGCGCAGGGGTGAGACTTTCGTGACGCGCAAGATAACGCTTGCTGCCGCGCGTATAGCCGAGGGGACGCAGAAATGTCTCTATCTCGGCAATATGGACAGTCTCCGCGACTGGGGATATGCCAAGGATTACGTCGAGTGTATGTGGTTGATTCTCCAGCATGACAAACCTGAGGATTTTGTCATCGCTACTGGAGTGCAGCATACGGTACGTGAGTTTGCCACTCTCGCATTCCATCATGCAGGTATCAATATTCGTTGGCAGGGAGAGGGTGTCGACGAGCGTGGAATCGTGGACAGCCTTACATCTGAGGCGGCTCGGAGCGGACTCAAGCCTGGAGATACCGTGGTGGCTGTCAGCAAGGATTTCTATCGTCCTACCGATGTCGTAAACTTGTGGGGAGATCCTGCCAAGGCTCGTCGTGAGCTTGGCTGGAATCCGCAGAAGACTACGTTTGAAGAGCTTGTTGAGCTCATGGTCAAGCATGATATCGCGAAGGTCAAGGCTGATGCGGCATCAGCGCAGGTGAGGGTCAATCTTGCCGAGTATCTCGAAAAGGGCATAGTCAAGTAAAGGGCGTATCCATGAAAAAATTATTGTCATTGCCCCCAAATCTTGTGGGCTGCTTTCACGAAGTGGCGGGAGTGGCTCCAAGCGAGTATTTCTGTACCGCAGATCCCATAGGGGCTAAGCTCGGTAGTGGAGGGGGTACGCATTGGCTTCTCAAGGCTGCATATCTCCATGATCGTAATGAGAGGGGTGTGGCTGAGTATTCGGATCAGGATTTCCTCGCTTGGCTGTCGTCGGAAAAGCGAATTCTCTTGCACGCGGGCGGACAGAGTCGACGCTTGCCGGCCTATGCCCCGAGTGGTAAAATCCTCACTCCCATACCTGTGTTCAGATGGGAGCGTGGACAGCGTATAGGGCAAAATCTCTTGCAATTGCAGCTGCCGCTCTATCAGCGTATCATGGACAATGCTCCAGAGCAGTTTCATACTCTCATAGCCAGCGGCGATGTCTATATACGGGCTGGCAAACTGCAGCCTGTACCTCAGGCGGATATCGTTTGTTACGGGCTTTGGACGGATACCGCTTTGGCCAAGAATCATGGTGTGTTCTTTTCTAGGCGTGAGAGTCCGGGCACTCTCGACTTCGTGTTGCAGAAACCTTCGGTCGAGATTCTTGCCCAACTCATGCACACTCATCTTTTCCTCATGGATATAGGTGTCTGGCTGCTCAGCGACAAGGCCGTGAGAGTACTTATGGAGAAGAGCAATCAGGATTCATCGCACGCGCTCTCTGAAGGTATAGATGCGGGGGCAATCAAAAACTATGACCTTTACAGCGATTTCGGCCAGGCTATGGGGCAGACACCAACTCATGCGGATTCTGAGATTAACGGGCTGAAAGTTGTAGTCCTACCTCTCGAAGGTGGTGAATTTTACCACTACGGTACCAGTCGTGAAATGATATCGTCCACCCTTGCCGTACAAAATCTTGTCTATGACCAGCGGGCTATCATGCACCTCGGAGTTAAGGCACATCCCAGTATCTTTACCCAAAACTGTCACAATGAAATAAGTTTTGAGCCTACGAATGAAAACACGTGGATAGAAAACTCGTATGTAGGCAAAGGCTGGATTCTCACTAACCACAACATCGTTACTGGCGTGCCGCGTAATGACTGGCAGGTCACACTCTCTCCGGGGCAGTGTGTGGACATAGTCCCCATTGATGACAACAAGTGGGCGTTACGCCCCTACGGTTTCAACGATGCCATGCGGGGAGACCTTCGTTACTCCTCCACCCTGTATCTCGGAATCCCCGTCACGCAGTGGTTGGCAGACCATCATCTTGACCCTGACCATATCGAGGGTAGTCATGACATACAGTCTGCACGTATCTTCCCCGTATGCAACGATGTCGGGGCGCTCGGATTGTGTCTTGAGTGGATGCTTTCTCCCCAGCAGGCAGGTCTGGACCAAAATCTGGTTTGTGGATATATTTCTGCCAATGAAATATCTGATAGGGCAAATCTGCGTAGGTTGCAGCGACAGCGACTCGAATTTCGCAGGGAGAACCTCGTAGCCATGAGCCGCAATCATCGTGCGAGTGTCTTTTATCAGACCAACCTCGAAGACCTCGCGCGTGAGTATCATCAGTTGGATATACCTATGCCAGAGCCGCTTAGCCCTGGCGAGCCGCTCATCAAGAGTATCAGCGACCTGATGTTTCGCTCGCGTTTGCTAGAATTGCGCGGAGAGGATGGCGGCGCGTATGGGTCGCGTGCCTTTGCCCTCCTTGCTGATGGCCTTACACAGTCTGCCCAATCCCAGCGTCAGCAGCCCACGCTCGGTGTCTATGCCGACCAGATAGTTTGGGGCAGAAGTCCTGTGCGTATTGACCTTGCTGGAGGTTGGACGGATACGCCTCCATACTGTCTCACCATGGGAGGCAATGTTGTCAATATAGCCATTGAGCTTAACGGACAGCCTCCATTACAATGCTACATCAAGCCTGCATCACATCACTATGTGCTCTTGCGCAGTATAGACCTCGGTGCTATGGAGAGGGTACAGACATGGGAGGAGTTGTCGGATTTTACCAAGGTTGGCTCACCTTTCTCGATACCCAAGGCTGCACTCTGCCTCGCAGGTTTTTTGCCAAAGTTTTGTCATTCTCAGTACGGTAGTCTGCAAGAGCAGCTGAAGGATTTCGGGTGTGGAATAGAGATAACACTCCTCAGCGCAGTTCCCGCAGGTAGCGGTTTGGGAACGAGCTCCATACTGGCGGCTACGGTGTTGGGAGCTCTGAGTGATTTCTGTATGCTCGGATGGGATAAAACGGAAATCTGCAACCGTACCCTCGTACTCGAACAGATGCTTACCACAGGTGGAGGATGGCAGGACCAGTATGGTGGCGTCTTGCATGGCGTGAAGCTCCTAAAGACGCAGAGCGGTTTCGACCAGACTCCTGAGGTGAGATACCTTGGAGACAATATATATACAGACGAGGCATGCAAATCTTGTCATCTGCTGTACTACACGGGCATCACGCGCACTGCCAAGAAAATATTGGTTGAGATAGTACGGGGCATGTTCCTTTACGACACCGAACGTCTTGCCCTGCTCTCCGAGATGAAAGAACATGCCATAGATATGTATCACGCTCTGCTGAAAAATGATTATGACAGGGTAGGACAGCTTGTAGGCAAGACGTGGAGGCAGAACCAGCTTCTAGACAGCGGTACCAATCCGCCACAGGTTCAGGCTATAATTGATAAAATACAGGACTTGTGCTACGGGCTCAAACTGCCTGGAGCTGGAGGTGGAGGATTCCTATATATTATGGCAAAAGACCCCACGGCAGCCTTGCGTATACGAGAGATTCTTAATGCTGAGCCTCCAAACCCTCGCGCACGCTTTGTAGAGATGACTCTTTCTAAGACGGGCTTCCAGTTATCCCGCAGTTAAAACCGAATCGGTCATTAGATATTTCTATGCTAATGACCGGTTTGTGTTAACTGATACTTCTGGGAACAATCCCCCCCATAGTTAATTGATATCTCCGAGATTTATCTCCTTAGTTAACTGATATTTCCGAAACTAATCTCTTTAGTTTGCCAATATCTCCGAGCCTTCCATAGTTAACTGATACCTCTGAGCCCCCATAGTTAACTGATACCTTCTATACTAATCTTCTTAGTTAACTGATACCTTCGAGACCGATTAGTCTTTCTCCGTAATAGCGGTACTCCGAGACCTTAGCCTCTTCGGGAAACATACCTGAGAATAGGCTTTTTGTCTCGTTCTCATTGTAGAAAGCGGCGGAGTCAATGTATTTTAGGAAGTTCTGCTTGTTGCCCATACACAGATAGCAATATGCCAAAGGGGGGTGGGTGAGGGCGTGCACTTGGGCCAATGTTTCAATGTCGTCGTTGTTGACTGAGGACTCCAGGCTTTCGAGCAACTCTATGGCCAAATCGTAGTACTTGCAGTCTATATACATCTGTATAATGCCGTGCATCGTGTAGTACTGGTTGTTGCTGTTGGCTATAGCCTCGCAAAACAGTTTGCCGGCCTTTACTTTTTCGCCAAACATTAAGTAGATGTGTCCCTCAAGCACTTCTAACTCTGACGACGGTTCGGTGCCGGAACATTTCTTGGCCTTATCCATATAGCTCAGAGCTGTACCCTTGTTGCTGCGCCTTGCCTCCACGTATGCTCGCTGCAGGAAAATGTTGAACAATCCGTCTTCATTGTTTTTGCACACACGCTCGGCTTTGGCCAAGAACTCTGCGGCCTTGTCGTATTTCTCAATGAAACTGTAGTTGCACGCTGCATGGTACAATGCCACGTCATCGTCTGGAAACTGTCTGAGATATTTCTCATACAGCTCCTCGGCTTCCGCATATCGCTCTGTGTGAGTGTATATCACAGCCATGAATATGCTGACCTGCGGCTCATCGGGATTAAGGGCGGAGGCATATTCGACAGCCTCTAGAGCCTTCTCCATATTGTCCAAGTGGATGTAGCAATCCGTCAGATTGAGCCATGCAGGCATTGAGAATGGGTCCAAATCAATGACCTTCTCCAGCCAAGTTACGGCACGTTTCCAGTCCTCTGCCTCAAAAATGATGTCGGCCATCATGAGTGTAATCTCTTTCTCCTTGGGATGCTGTTCGTAGGCGAGTAGCATACACTTTTCTGCATCGTCAAATCTCTTCTTATCGATATAATATTCGGCAATGTCAAGAAAGTCATCGCAATCCATGTATACGGAGGCCGAAGTATCCCGAGACGTCTCATAACGTCTCAGGATCTCCGTAAAGTCTTCAGAAAAGAAATAGTCGTCGAGCATTTGTTGAATTATCTTAGACCTTTTCAGCTCTCGCTTGACTAAAAGGGCGTTTGTTGAATGGTTGTTTACTTGCTCTCTCTCAGCCCAACCGTGCGGTTGAATACGGGTCGTTCAGGAGTAGAGTCTGCATCTACATTATAATATCCTATACGTTGGAATTGCAGGTAAGATAGGGCAGGAAGTTCGGCAGCCCATTGCTCTACAAAGGCATTCCTGTTGATACACAGCGAGTCTTTGTTGATAAACGGACGCATAGCCTCTATGCCACGCACACTATGCTCTTGCTCATACTGCTTGATGGCATCGCGAGGATTCTCGCAGGTCCAAAGACACTGGTATTCCCTCACTTCGGCAGGTACGCAGTGGTCACACGCTACCCAGTGAAGCGTCTTGCCCTTGATCTTGCGGTCTGCACCGGGCATACCGCTCCTGCTCTCAGGGTCGTATGTGGCGTGAATACATGTGATATTGCCATCGGCATCAAGCTCCACACACTTGTAGTTGCCTTTGGCGTCACGCTCGTCGCTGCATGATATGATGTAGGCATTTTTCAGTCGTACCTCCTTGCCCGGACCAAGGCGCATGAACTTCTTGCCTCCGTCGAGCATAAAGTCTTCACGCTCGATGTAAAGCTCGCGGGCGAAGCGTATCGTGTGTGTATTGCCTTCCTTGATGGTATTCTTGTCGGCATCGCGAAGCTCAGGATTGTTGATAGCCTCCATTTCCTCGACGAGTCCCTCAGGATAGTTGTCAATTACAAGCTTTACGGGGTCAACCACAGCACTCACACGCAGCGAGCGGAGATTGAGGTCCTCACGACACGCAGCCTCCATCAACTTGATGTCGTTGAGCGCGTCAAAAGTAGTATAGCCAATCTTGTCGATAAAATTCAGGATAGCCTCGGGGCTGTAACCGCGTCGGCGAATGCCGCAGATGGTAGGCATACGCGGGTCGTCCCAACCGCTTACCACGCCCTCCTTGACCAATATCAACAGGTTGCGCTTGGACATCAGGGTATAGTTAAGGTTGAGCTTGTTAAACTCAAACTGACGTGGACGATTGTCTTCGATATCGCCGCCGACTGGTACGTCACACTCGACTACCGTCTTCCCCGTTTCGGCGTGCCATTCCTTCATCCATGTCACAAACAAGTCGTACAGTTCATGGTGAGGTACAAATTCCAACGTACAGATACTGTGAGTTACACCCTCCAGATAGTCACTCTGGCCGTGTGTGAAGTCATACATGGGGTAAGCGTTCCACTTGTTGCCAGTACGCCAGTGTTCCATGTTGAGCACACGATACATGATCGGGTCGCGGAAGTGCATATTGGGGCTGGCCATGTCTATCTTCGCACGCAAAATCATCTTGCCCGGTTCTACGCGCCCTGAGTTCATCTCGCGAAACAGGGCCAGACTTTCCTCGGCAGGACGGTTGCGGAACGGGCTCTCTTTACCGGCTTCGGTAGGCGAGCCTTTTTGGGCGGCTATCGCTTCGCTGCTCTGTTCGTCAACGTAAGCGCGCCCCTTGATGATACACCACTCGGCAAAGTCCCATAAGTCCTGAAAATAATCGCTTGCATAGCATACGCGCCCCCAATCAAATCCTAACCACTTGATGTCTTTCTCGATAGCGCGAACGTACTCCATATCCTCTTTTTGAGGGTTGGTGTCGTCCATGCGCAGGTTGCACACACCGCCAAATTTCTTGGCTACACCAAAGTCCATGGCAATAGCCTTGGCGTGCCCGATATGTAAGTATCCGTTGGGCTCGGGAGGGAAACGTGTCTGCAGTCTTCCTCCATTCTTGCCCTCAGCCAAATCTTCCTTAATGTGCTTCTCTATGAAATTTAAGCTCTTCTCAGAGCTTACAGTAGATACAGTCTCTGCCATAATACATTAAATTCTAATTTTTCTACAAAGGTACGAGTAAGTGAGAGAAAAAACAAATAAAAATGCCAAATTTATTTGTTTTTCCCAATCGAGAGTATCTTATACTTTTACTGTGAGTAGTTGTCAGATACACTAAATGAATATCTCCTCAGACTTTACCTTTCTGATGAGTTCTTCTTTATCAAAGTCGAGATTACGCCATTTGTATGACAAATCTCTTCTGTATGTATTGTAAAATTCATAAATTATCTTCTTAATGCCATCAGGCAATTTTACCTCACTGAAAGCCTTGATGTGGTTTTAGGTGGGTAAAATGCATATATATAAGGCGTAATAGAACGTTTTGTTTTTGATGGTCTAAGAATTTCGCAATTCAAGACAATCTGTAAAAAACAAAGCAATGGGGACGCCCTATGAGGTGTTTTTATTCACTCACACTATTTGCTTAATCGGGTTGGTCGTGTAGTCGTATATAACATCGGAGTGGAGCTTCCAGCGTTGCTCGTTTCGACAGATTTGGCAATGCGAGAGCCTTTAGACCGTGGAACGAGTATCAGTACTAGTTCCACGTTTGAACTATCTTTTGTTTTGTATAGTGTTGATAAATAATATATAATCAAGGCTGTCAAGCAAGCATTTCCTCAAAAGTTTCCAGTGGGTCAGTAAGTGGGAAACATTGTGAAACAAGCAATCCCCACACCTGATGGGATGCGGGGATTGTCATAAAACTACTATCTCAAAGTCTTTGTATTACTTCTCGATTG
>CALZLQ010000022.1 GCA_945788385.1 uncultured Prevotellaceae bacterium | reverse complement strand
GACTTGCATATCTACAAGTGGGACGAGTGGAGTCAGAAGACGATCAAGACTCCGATGACTATCGGTCATGAGTATGTGGGCGTTGTCGAGCAGGTGGGCCCCGGCGTGAGGAATATCAAGGTGGGCGACCGTGTGACGGGCGAGGGTCATATCGCTTGCGGTCACTGCCGCAACTGCCGCCGCGGCTTGCAACATATCTGCGAGAACAGCATCGGTGTGGGTGTGAACCGTGACGGTGCCTTTGCCGAGTATCTGTGTATCCCCGAGAGCAACGTGGTGAAGCTGGACGAGCGTATCTCTGACGATATGGCTGCCATCATGGACCCGTTTGGCAATGCCACTCACACGGCTTTGTCTTTCCCCTTGCTGGGCGAGGATGTGCTGATCACGGGTGCCGGTCTGATTGGCACTATGGCTACGGCTATCGCGAAGTTTGCCGGTGCGAAGAATATCGTGGTGACTGACTTGAGTGACTATCGTCTGGATATCGCCAAGAAGATGGGGGCTACGTGTACGGTGAATGCTTCGAAGGGTGAGACTGTGGCTCAGGCTATGGAGTCGCTGGGTATCCGCGGCTTTGACGTGGGTCTGGAGATGTCGGGCTCTCCCATCGCTTTCCGCGACATGGTGTCGCACATGTACAACGGCTCGAAGATTGCTCAGCTTGGCATCCTGCCTCCTACGACTACGGTGGATTGGAGCGAGATTATCTTCAAGGCTCTGACCATCAAGGGTATCTATGGGCGTGAGATGTGGGAGACATGGTACAAGATGGAGCAGATGCTTGTGTCTGGGTTGGATCTGTCGCCTGTGATCACTCATCGCTTCAAGGTGGATGACTTCCAGAAGGGTTTTGACATCATGGAGTCTGGCCAGTGTGGCAAGGTTATTCTCGAGTGGGAGTAGGACTTTTGAAACAACAAAACAACAAAAAATGTCTGATATTGATTGGAGTAGCCTGTCGTTTGGCTACATGAAGACTGACTACAATGTCCGTTGTTATTATCGAGACGGCAAGTGGGGCGAGATTGAGGTGTGTAGCGAGGAGACGATCCCCTTGCACATGGCTGCGACTTGCCTACATTATGGTCAGGAGGCTTTTGAGGGACTGAAGGCGTACCGTTGCCCTGACGGTAAGGTGCGTGTGTTTCGCAGCGACGAGAATGCCGCGCGCCTGCAGTCTACGTGTCGCGGCATACTGATGCCCGAACTGCCTACAGAGCGTTTCAACGAGATGGTGGACAAGGTGGTGCGCCTTAACGAGCGTTTCATTCCTCCCTACGAGTCTGGAGCGACCTTGTATATTCGCCCGCTGCTCATCGGTACATCGGCTCAGGTGGGTGTGCACCCTGCGAGCGAGTATCTGTTTGTCATCTTTGTGACTCCTGTGGGGCCGTACTTTAAGGGCGGTTTCTCGACGAATCCTTATGTGATCATTCGCGAGTATGACCGCAGTGCTCCCTTGGGTACGGGCATTTACAAGGTGGGCGGCAACTATGCCGCTTCGCTGAAGGCGAACAAGATGGCGCATGACTTGGGCTACTCTTGCGAGTTTTATCTCGACGCAAAGGAGAAGAAGTATATGGACGAGTGTGGCGCGGCCAATTTCTTTGGCATCAAGAACAATACGTATGTCACTCCGAAGTCTACGAGTATCCTGCCTTCGATTACGAACAAGTCGCTGATGCAGCTGGCTGAGGACCTCGGCATGAGGGTGGAGCGCCGTCAGATTCCTGAAGAGGAGCTGGCTACCTTTGAGGAGGCGGGAGCGTGCGGTACGGCGGCTGTAATCTCGCCTATAGAGCGTATCGACGACCTTGACACGAAGCAGAGCTTTGTCATCTCGAAGGACGGCAAGCCGGGGCCTGTATGTACGAAATTGTATAACCTCTTGCGAGGTATCCAGTATGGCACGGAGCCTGATGTGCATGGCTGGACTCGCGTAGTGATTGAATAATGCAGTTATATCCTCAACTCATATTGGATGCTCTTGCTACCGTGCGCTATCCGGGCACGGGCAAGAACATAGTCGAGATGCAGATGGTGGAGGACGACATGCGTATCTCGGGTATGCATGTGTCGTTTTCGCTGGTGTTCGACAAGCCTACGAATCCGTTTCTCAAGAGTATGGTCAAGGCGGCTGAGGCTGCCATTCATGCGTATGTGGGGCGCGAGGTCGAGGTGGAGATCGGGACTAAGACGCTACAGGCTCCACGTCCAGACTTGCCCGACTTGCTGCCGGGGGTGAGGAATATCATCGCTGTGAGCAGCGGCAAGGGGGGTGTGGGCAAGAGTACGGTGGCTGCCAACCTGGCTGTGTCGCTGGCGCGTATGGGGCATCGTGTGGGCTTGCTGGACTGTGACATTTTCGGGCCGAGCATGCCGAAGATGTTCCGCGTCGAGGACGCGCGTCCTTACAGTGAGAACATTGACGGGCGTGACTTGATTGTACCTGTCGAGAGGTATGGCGTGAAGTTGCTTTCGATTGGCTTCTTTGTCGACACGGATACTCCTACGTTGTGGAGGGGTGGCATGGCGAGCAATGCCTTGAAGCAGCTCATCGGTGACGCTGCGTGGGGCGAGCTTGACTATTTTGTGCTTGACACGCCGCCGGGGACGAGCGACATTCATCTCACTCTGGTGCAGACTTTGCCTGTCACGGGGGCGGTGATTGTATCTACGCCGCAGCAGGTGGCTCTCGCTGACGCTCGCAAGGGTATCAATATGTATCGCAACGAGAAGGTGAATGTGCCTATTCTTGGCCTGGTCGAGAATATGGCGTGGTTTACTCCGGCACGACATGCTGACGAGAGGTATTATCTTTTTGGAAAGGAGGGTGTGAAGGCTCTTGCGGAGGAGATGGGGGTTCCGTTGTTGGGTCAGATTCCTGTGGTGCAGGATATTTGTGAGGGAGGTGATGCTGGCGAGCCTGTGGCGCTGGACGCAGCGTCTGTCACGGGGCAGGCGTTTATGCAACTTGCGGCGAGGGTTGTCACTGAGACTGACCGACGCAATATGCAGTATGAAAAGACAAAAATAGTAGAGATTAAGAAGTGACGCTTCTTGTCTCTACTTGATATGTATTCTATTTCTCTCTTGGGCTGCGCAGCTTTCTTTATCTTGGTGCTGCGCGGCTCTTTTTTCTCTTTTTTTGAGGGGCCGTATAGGGGCCCAGGCTCTCACCCTGGGGTTGTGGGGCTCTCTTTTGGGCTGCGCGGCTCTTTTTGGGCTGTGGGGCTCAAACGGCGAGGTCGAGATTGTATTGGCTGATGAGTTTGCGGAGGTTGATGAGGGCGTAGCGCATTCGACCGAGCGAGGTGTTGATGCTGACGCCTGTGATTTGGGCTATCTCCTTGAAGGTTAGGTCTTCGTAGTAGCGCAGGTGTACGATCTCTTGTTGTGATGCCGGCAGACGGCTGATGAGCTGCTCGATGGTGTTGGTGTCGGCTTCTTCGAGAAGGCGGCTCTCGCAGCTGTCTTCGCTCATGTCGGGGTTGTTGTATATTTGTTCGTTGTGTTCTTCGTCGCTGAGGTATGGGAGGGGGGTGTTGTCACGGCTGTAGTCGACGACGATGTTGTGGGCGATGCGCATGAGCCAGGCTGAGAATTTGCCTGTGTCGGCATAGCGACCTCGACGGACGTTGATGATGGCTTTGACGAAGGTGTCTTGAAAGACGTCGTTGGCGCGGTTTTCGTCGTCTACGAGTCGCATGATGTATGCAAAAAGGTGGGTCTGATGACGTGCCAAAAGTGTGTCAAACGCTTCATCATTGCCTTCTCTATAGAGTGTGACCAACTCGTAGTCGGTCATCGCTGTGAGATTACTCATTCCTTGGTATGTGTTTTTGTTTGGAGTAGAGTCTTATCGTATAGGCAATGTGTGTTTGGTTTGTTTGTTAAAAATTGGCAATTAACTTGTGTTGCGACTGCAAAGTAAACACTTTTCTTTTTAATATGCAAGATTTTTTGTATTTTTGTACTCAAATTTTTGAATAATGACTAAGCAGGATTTGAGAATTGTCTATATGGGTACGCCTGATTTCGCCGTGCCTGCACTGGATGCGTTGGTGTCGGGGGGATATAATGTGGTGGGGGTGGTGACTATGCCTGACAAGCCTGTGGGGAGGCATCAGAACCAGCTGCAGGCGAGCCCTGTGAAGCTGTATGCCCTGGAGCATGGCATTAGGGTGTTGCAGCCTGAGAGGCTCAGGGACGAGGGCTTTCTGCAGGAGCTGAGGTCGCTCGAGGCTGACTTGCAGGTGGTGGTGGCGTTTCGTATGCTGCCTGAGGTGGTGTGGGCGATGCCGCGCTGTGGTACGTTCAACTTGCATGCTGCGCTGCTGCCTCAGTATCGTGGGGCTGCGCCTATCAACTGGGCTATAATCAACGGTGAGTCTGAGACGGGGGTCACGACTTTTTTCCTGGACAAGGATATTGACACGGGGGCGATTATCGAGCGGCGGAGCGTGGAGATAGGGCCTGATGATGACGCAGAGGTGGTGCATGACAGACTTATGGCGTTGGGGGCAGAGCTTGTGCGCGATACGGTGCAGAATATCATTGACGGATGTGTGAGGCCTGTGGCTCAGGGGGATATGGCGATGGGTGGTGTGTTGCATGCTGCGCCCAAGATTTTCCGCGAGACGTGTGAGATCAGGTGGGGGGAGCATTCTGTGCGTTCCGCTCATAATTTTGTGCGTGGCTTGAGTCCTTATCCTGGGGCGTGGTGTATGGTGAGGGACGCGGGGGGGCGCGAGATGGTGCTGAAGGTGTTGCGGACGGTGGTGATGCCTGAGGGCTCTGCACCGGAGAATTTGCTTGACGTGGTGCTGGAGGGGGGCGTATTGAGGATCGTGCAGCTGCAACTGGCTGGCAAGAGGCGTATGTCGCGCGAGGATTTCCTGCGTGGCACAAAGGTGGAGGGCTGGCAGTTCGTGTGAGTTTTGCTTAGGAGAATTTGTTGTCATGGTTGAGATTTTTGACTATAGTGATATTGAAAGGCTGAGGGGGATTGTGGATGGGGCTCGCAGGGTGGTGTGTATCGGGCATGTCAACCCTGACGGGGACGCTTTGGGGGTGACACTTGCCATCAGGCATTGGATGGAGCGCAGGGGGAAGGAGTGTGTGGTGGTGATGCCTAACCGTTTTCCTGACTTTCTGGCTTGGATGCCTGGGGCGCAGGATATTGTGGTGTATGACAGGAAGCCTGAGCTTGCCAGGGAGGCTGTTGAGGGGGCGGACTTGTTGTGGTTGTGTGACATGAATGCTCCTTCACGTGTACAGAATGGGGAACTGGAGGGGATAATCGTGTCGTGTGGGGCGGCCAAGGTGATGGTGGACCATCATCTGGAGCCTTCGGATGTTTGCGACTTGACGGCTTCGCGCCCTGAGATGTCGGCGAGTTGTGAAGTGCTTTGTCATGTGATGGAGCAGCTGGGGGAACTGGGGGTATGTGGAGTGGACGAGGCGACGTGTCTTTATACCGGAATGATGACGGACACGGGGGCGTTCACGTATAGCAGCAATCGTGCGGTGGTCTTTGAGTGTGTCGGCAGGCTGATAGGGAGTGGCATTGACAAGGACAGGATTTACCGCAATGTGTTTTGGAATGCTTCGCTGGCTCGTATGAGGCTGATGGGGTATATGCTTTATGTCAAGCTTGAGGTGTTGCCTGGGCTGAATGCGTGTATCATGACTCTGACGAATGAGGAGCGCAGGATGCTGGGGGTAAAGAATGGGGATACTGAGGGTATCGTGAATATGCCGCTGCAGATGAGGGGAATGAGGCTTTCGATTTTCATGAGTGAGGATACGGAGCATGTGGGGGTGGTGCGTATATCGCTGCGCAGTGTCGATGATTTCCCTTGCAATGAGATGAGTGCGCGTTTCTTTGGGGGCGGGGGGCATAGGAATGCTGCGGGGGGGAGACTGACGTGTGGCATGGAGGAGGCTGTGGGGATTGCCCGCAGGGCGGTGGAGGCGTATCGAGGGATGTTGACTTGATGTGTATTTTTCATGTGTATATATAATATGTAGTAAGATGAACAGGTTTTTCTTGTATGTGTTGATATTTGCGGGTGTCGTGCTTGTGTCTTCGTGTCAGAATGATGAGACGACTTACAGTGAGCAGAAGGAGGAGGAGCGTGAGCTGGTGTCTAACTTCGTGAAGCGTGATGTCGTGATCAGGCTTGATGACAAGGTGCTGGCGGAGTTCGGGCCTATCAGTGTGCTGACGGAGGAGGAGTTTTTGGCTAGGGACAGTTGTACGGACGTGTCGAAAAATGAGTTCGTATTGTTCAAGAACACTGGTGTGTATATGCAGATTTTGCGCAAGGGGACGGGGCGTAGGATGACTTCGGGGGGCAAGATGAAACTGGTGTGCCGTTTCTGGGAGTATAATATCAGGGGGGATAGTATTCAGCAGACTAACCGCTTTGCGAATCAGTTGCCTGAGGTGTTTACGGTGTCGGGCTCATTTGGCAACCTGATGAGCCAGATTGACTTGGCGATTCCGTCGTCGAGTGTGCTTTATACTGCGTATAGCGACACGAGTGTGCCTTCGGGGTGGCTGGCGGCCATTCCTTATCTTCGCCTGGGCAGGCAGACGGGTGAGGAGCAGATTGCGAAGGTCCGTCTGATCGTGCCTCACGGGTCGGGGCAGTCTCATGCCAAGCAGAATGTGTATCCGTGTATGTATGAGTTGACTTTGTGTGAGACTGACTGACGGCTGTGATTTGATTATGATTTATATTCATGTTCCTTTTTGTAAGTCGCGGTGTCTGTACTGCGACTTTTTTTCTTCGACGAGGAGTGACTTGCAATCGAGGTGGGTGGAGGCGTTGAGGGGTGAGATGCTGGCGCGCAGGGCGGAGATTGGGGCTGCGGGGGCTGAGACGGTGTATATTGGCGGGGGAACGCCGAGTTTGTTGGGGAGAGGGGTGTTGGCCAAGGTGTTTGACTCTTTGGCGGAGGTGCTTGGGGGCTTGGAGGGGTGTGCTGAGATTACTGTGGAGGTGAATCCTGATGATGTCGACGGGGGGTATGCGGAGTTGTTGCGCTCTATGCCTGTCAATAGGGTGAGCATGGGGGTGCAGACGTTTGACGACGGATTGCTGGGGCTGATTGGGCGCAGGCATTCTGGATCTCAGGCTTTGGGGGCTGTGGAGTTGCTGCGTGGAGCTGGCTTTGAGAATATCAGCGTGGACTTGATGTATGGGCTGCCGGGGCAGACGATGGAGATGTGGCGCAGGGATGTCGATGTGGTGATGGGGCTGGGGGTGGAGCATCTGAGTGCGTATGCCTTGCAATGGGAGGAGGGGACGGCGTTGTGGCGTATGTTGGAGAGGGGTGACGTGCATGAGGCTGACGAGGAGTTGTCTGTCATGATGTATGACTTTCTGGTGGATACCGTGACGGCTCCGTCGGGGCTCGGAGGGGGTGGCATGGTGCACTACGAGATTAGCAATTTTGCGCGGCCGGGGTTTCGCTCACGACATAACAGTGGTTATTGGGCTGACGTGCCTTATGTGGGGCTGGGGCCTGGGGCTCACAGTTATGACGGGGAGCGCAGACGTAGCTGGAACGGGACGGATTTGCTTGCTTACTGTGAGTGTGGGGGCAGGGTGGTGCCTGAGGTTGAGGTGCTGTCTGATGACGAATTGTATGACGAGCTGGTGATGAAGCGTCTGCGTACTTGCGAAGGGCTTTGTCTGGATGTGGTGCCTGAGAGGTATGTGGCGCATCTGATGAAAATGGCGGAATGTCATATCGAGGGGGGGCGTCTGGAGCTGGATGAGGGGCATTTGAGGCTTACTCGACGAGGGATTTTTACTTCTAATGATATTATGTCGGATTTGATGTTGTAAAACATAATGTCTTGCGTCTCGCATCTCGTTTTTTTTGTGTAATTTTAACTCGGTTTTCGGCGAATTTGTGCGTCTGAACCGGCTATAATCGACATGGAAATAACCAAACAATCAAATAACCGATATGAAAATCTATCAGACACAAGAGATCAAGAACATTGCCTTGCTTGGCAATGATGGCAGTGGTAAGACGACCTTGACGGAGAGTTTGCTCTATGAGGCTGGTATCATTCAGCGTCGCGGACGCATCACGCAGCAGAATACGGTGAGTGACTACTTCCCTGTGGAGCAGGAGTATGGATATAGTGTGTTCTCTACTGTTTTTCACGTGGAGTGGAATGGCAAGAAGCTTAATATCATAGATTGTCCTGGTAGTGATGACTTCGTGGGGAGTGCCTTGACGGCTATGAATGTCTCTGACACTACGATCTTGCTGCTCAAGGGTGCGAATGGTGTGGAGGTGGGCACTCAGAATCATTTCCGCTATACCGAGAAGTTGGGCAAGCCTGTGATCTTTCTGGTAAACCAGCTTGATGACGAGAATTGTGACTATGACAGTATCCTCGAGCAGCTGACGGAGATTTATGGCTCTAAGGTGGTGCCTGTGCAGTATCCTGTCGAGACTGGACCTAATTTCAATTCTTTGATTGATGTCTTGTTAATGAAGAAGTATTCTTGGGGGCCTGAGGGTGGTGCGCCTACTATTGAGGACATCCCTGCTGACCAAATGGACAAGGCTATGGAGATGCATAAGGCTCTTGTCGAGGCTGCGGCGGAGAATGACGAGGGGCTGATGGAGAAGTTTTTCGAGAGCGAGACGCTCACGGAGGATGAGATGCGCGAGGGTATACGCAAGGGATTGGCGGTGCGTGGCATTTTCCCTGTGTTCTGTGTCTGCGCCGGCAAGGATATGGGTGTGCGCCGCTTGATGGAGTTCCTTGGCAATGTGGTGCCTTTCGTGGACCAGATGCCTCAGGTGCATAATACTCGTGGCGAGGAGGTGGCTCCTGTGGTGGACGTGCCTGCGAGCTTGTATTTCTTCAAGACGGCTGTGGAGCCTCATATCGGCGAGGTGCAGTATTTCAAGGTGATGTGTGGCAAGGTGCATGAGGGGGATGACTTTACTAACGCTGACCGCGGCAGCAAGGAGCGTATGGCCCAACTTTTCTGCTGCGCCGGTGCTACGCGTATCAAGGTGGAGGAACTGGTGGCTGGAGATATTGGCTGCACGGTCAAACTGAAGGATGTGAAGACTGGCAATACTCTAAATGCCAAGGGGGCGGAGAATCGCTTCAACTTTATAAAGTATCCGAATCCGAAATATACTCGTGCTATCCGTGCTGTCAACGAGCATGAAACTGAGAAGATGATGAATGCCTTGCAGCGTATGCGCGAGGAGGATCCTACTTGGCAGATTGAGCAGTCGAAGGAGCTGAGACAGATTTTGGTGCATGGCCAGGGTGAGTTCCACTTGCGTACTCTGAAGTGGCGCATGGAGAATAACGAGAAGATCATGATTCAGTTTGACGAGCCTAAGATTCCTTATCGTGAGACTATCACCAAAGCTGCTCGTGCCGAGTATCGTCATAAGAAGCAGTCTGGCGGTGCGGGGCAGTTTGGCGAGGTGCATCTGATTGTGGAGCCTTACTATGAGGGCATGCCTGCGCCTGAGCTTTATAAGTTTGGCTCGCAGGAGTATCGTATCAATGCGAAGAGTACTGATGTGGTGGACCTCGAGTGGGGCGGCAAGCTGGTGTTTGTCAACAGTGTCGTTGGCGGTGCGATTGACGCGCGCTTCATGCCGGCTATTCTCAAGGGTGTGATGCAGCGTATGGAGCAAGGTCCTCTGACGGGTTGCTATGCACGTGATGTGCGTGTGATTGTGTATGACGGCAAGATGCACCCTGTGGATTCTAACGAACTTTCTTTCATGTTGGCTGGACGTAATGCTTTTGCCCAGGCTTTCCGCGAGGCTGGGCCTAAGGTATTGGAGCCTATCTATGATGTGGAGGTGTTTGTGCCGAGCGACAAGATGGGCGATGTGATGAGTGACTTGCAGGGCAGACGTGCCATGATTACTGGTATGCAGAGTGAGAATGGCTACGAAAAGATTACGTGCAAGGCTCCTCAAAAGGAGATGAGCAGTTATTGTACGTCTCTGAGCTCGCTCACGGGTGGGCGTGCCAGCTTCATCACCAAATTTGCGAGCTATGAGCTTGTGCCTGGTGATGTCCAGCAGAAACTTGTTGCTGAGTATAAGGGCGGAGACGATGAGTAGTTGACAAAATGACAATTACAAACGCGTAAAATTATAATATTTTGTTAAAAGGGACTTCTTTTTGGGGTCTCTTTTAATTTTGTTTGCACAAACTGGTTTATCTTTGTGGTATGAAAAGATGGATGATATGGACTAACTGCTCTGTGATGGGTGTATGCTTCATCGTTCTCCTGTATTTGCAGATGCAGTATGCGAACAGAATGATTGCTCTGCGTCAGGAGCAGTTTGACGAAAGTGTGTTCCGCAGTCTGGACCATGCTTCCCGCAATCTTGAACGTAGCGAGACTCTCGATTATCTGCAGGAACTTATGTTGCTGTATGGCGATACGCTCGACTCTTATAATACTCCTATTATGACTGATGTGACGCAGTCGGGTATGCGTGAGTTCCAAAAACGTATACGCAATGCTTATGTGTATGAACGTGAAGTGCTGGATGAGGTGGTCTTGCGTGTGTTGTATGCTGCGAGCGAAAAGGACTTTGGCGAGAGGCTTGATACTGATTATCTTGAGAAGGAACTTGAGGCTAACTTGCGTTTCAATGGTATTGAGGTGCCTTTCCACTATCGTATTTTCTCAAGTGACGGGGTCGAATTGTACAGGTGTGCTGACTATAATCCTCAGGGTGAGGAGTATTCGTACAAGCAGACTCTGTTCCGCAATGATCCTACGGGCAAGATGGGGATTGTGAGTGTGCACTTCCCTGAGCAGAATAAGTATATAAATGGTGTGGCTGATATGGTGGTATTGGCTATGATTTTCACTCTGATTCTGTTTGTGGCTTTTCTGATAACGGTGTATCTGATAGTCCGCCAAAGGAAGGTGTCTGAGATCAAGAATGATTTTATACATAATATGACTCACGAATTCAAGACGCCTATCTCGACTATCAGCATTGCGGCTCAGATGCTCTCGGACAAGACTATCCAAAAACCGGCCGAGATGTATGAGAGACTGAGTGGGGTCATCTTTGCCGAGACGAAACGTCTGCGTTTCCAGGTGGAGAAGGTCTTGCAGATGTCGCTTTATGAGGGTGGCAATATCGCTCTCAAGATTCAGCCTATGGATCTCAATCTCTTGATTGAATCTGTCGTGGATACTTTCTCCCTGAAGGTCGTACAGAATGGGGGTAGTATTGACACTCATCTTAACGCATCCAAGGCTATGGCTGATGTGGACGAGATGCACTTTACGAACGTCATCTTCAACTTGATGGACAACGCTGTGAAATACAAGAGGAATGATGTGCCTCTGCACTTGGAGATATCTACTGCTAATACAGGTGACTACTTGTGTATCGAGGTCAAGGATAATGGTATCGGCATATCTAAGGAAAACCTGAAGCGTATCTTTGACAAGTTCTATCGTGTGCATACTGGTGACAAGCATGATGTCAAGGGGTTCGGACTCGGTCTGGCATATGTTCGCAAGATGGTGATGCTGATGCATGGCAACATCAAGGCTAACAGCGTGATGGGACGGGGTACTACTTTTGTTATCAATATGCCTGTGAGCAAATGATTGTATTGACTAAATAACCTGATTACATAATAACCCAACAATTAAAAACACTGAATTATGGATGAGAAACTGAGGATTCTTCTATGTGAAGATGAGGAGAGCTTGGGCATGTTGCTTAGGGAGTATCTGCAGATGAAGGGATATGATGTTGAGCTTTGCCTCGATGGCGAGGCTGGTTACCGCGAGTTTACCAAGAATCGTTATGACATGTGTCTGCTTGATGTGATGATGCCCAAGATGGACGGCTATGCTCTGGCGAGCGAGATTCGCCTGATCAATCAGGACGTGCCTATCATATTCCTGACGGCCAAGAATCTGAAGGAGGATATCCTTGCCGGTTTCAAGATTGGTGCTGATGACTATCTTACGAAACCTTTCAGCATGGATGAGCTTGTGTATCGTATGGAGGCTATACTGCGCCGCATCAGGGGCAAGAACCAAAAGCCTCAGACTCAGTATCAGCTAGGTATCTTTACGTTTGACACTCAGCGCCAGACTCTCACGACGAGCGACTCTACAATCAAGTTGACTACGAAAGAGTGTGAGCTGCTCTCTCTGCTCTGCCAGCGTCAGAATGAGGTTTTGGAGCGTGAAGTGGCTCTCAAGACTATTTGGGTCAACGATGACTATTTCAGCGCGCGCTCTATGGATGTATACATCACCAAACTGCGCAAGTTGCTCAAGGCTGACCCGCGTATCGAAATCAACAATGTTCACGGCAAGGGTTACAGACTGATTGTCCCTGAGGCTTAGTATTGGGATTGTACCGAATCGGTTTTTGGCGTTTTGATGATAACGGCTAACGACCGATTCGGGATTATACGACAAGGGCAGGAAGTGATATGTCGTTGATATCTCTTCCTGCCCTTGTCTTGCTTCGATTCACGAGGGTACGCTTACTTCTCGGCTCTCTTGTTGAGAAGTATGTGTGCCACAAGTCCTGCTATGATGAGCAGGAATGATAGAATCTGAATCCAGTTGTAATCAACTGTACCGCTGCTGAAGAAACGGTCAGATGCGTAGCTCAACACCAGTGCCAACGCACCGATTACAATCATGATAATACCTGTCTTATTCATATCTTTTAGTATTTTTATTAGTCTTAACCGTGGGTCATGAAGGTCTCACACGCTTCACGTAGTGCAAATTAACTAAAAAAATCCGACAAAACAGAGATATGACGACAAAAAAGTGGCATTTTTTTTGAAATTTTAATTCCAGAGGTTGTGTATATGCAATAAAAGTAGTAACTTTGCACCGCAATTTTGCACAAAATCAATTTATTTATTTATCAAAACGTATTATGAACCAATACGAAACCGTTTTCATTTTGACTCCCGTTTTGTCTGACGATCAGATGAAGGAAGCGGTAGAGAAGTTCAAGGGCGTTCTGGTCAATGCTGGTGCAGAGATCATCAACGAAGAGAACTGGGGCCTGAAGAAACTTGCTTACCCTATCGAGAAGAAGAGCACTGGTTTTTATGTGCTCGTAGAGTTTAAGGCAGCTCCTGAGACTATCAAGACTCTTGAGATTAACTATCGTCGTGACGAGAGAGTGTTGCGCTACCTCACCGTGAAGATGGAGAAGTACGCAGTAGAGTATGCTGAAAAGCGTCGTAACTATAAAAAGGAGGCATAATCATGGCACAGTCAGAAATTCGTTATTTGAACGCTCCCGCGATTGATACCAAGAAGAAGAAGTATTGCCGTTTCAAGAAAAGCGGTATCAAGTACATTGACTACAAGGATCCCGAGTTCTTGAAAAAGTTCCTCAACGAGCAGGGTAAAATTCTCCCTCGCCGCATCACAGGTACATCTCTCAAGTACCAGCGTCGTGTCGCACAGGCTGTAAAGCGTGCACGTCACCTGGCTCTGCTCCCATTCGTGACTGATTTGATGAAGTAATTAACTAAGGAGGAAGTAGTATTATGGAAATTATTCTGAAAGAAGACATCATAGGTTTGGGTTTCAAGAATGAAATCGTAAACGTAAAGTCTGGTTATGGCCGTAACTACCTGATTCCTTTTGGTAAGGGTGTTATCGCAAGTGATAGCGCAAAGAAGATGCTCGCTGAGGAACTCAAGCAGAAGGCCAACAAGCTTGCCAAAATTAAGGCTGAGGCTGAGGCTCTCGCTGAGAAACTCAACGCTGTATCTCTGACCATACCTACCAAGGTCAGCGCAACAGGTCAGATTTATGGTAGTGTAAACAACCTGCAGATTGCAGACGAACTCGCCAAGTTGGGTCTTGAGGTTAACCGCAAGTCTATCGTCGTAAAGGACGTCAAGGAGGTTGGTTCTTACCAGGCCATCGTCAAACTCCACAAGGAGGTTACTGCAACAGTTGCATTTGAGGTTGTCGCAGAAGAGGCATAATATCTTTTACCCCCTGCGGATAAGCAATATTATAATTTACTTCAATTTTTCATCCCCTGATTACTCTTGTAGTTTCAGGGGATGTTTTCGTTTAGACTACCCTACCCTCTTGGATTGACTAACTTCTTGGATTGACTAACTTCTCGGATTGACTAACTTCTTGGATTGACTAACTTCTTGGATTGACTAACTTCTTGGAT
>CALZLQ010000021.1 GCA_945788385.1 uncultured Prevotellaceae bacterium | reverse complement strand
CTGCACGAGTGTGAATGAGGTGGTGTGTCATGGCATACCGAGCGATGATTTCTATTTGGAGGAGGGGGATATCATCAATGTGGACTGCACTACGATATTGGACGGGTACTATGCCGATGCCAGCCGTATGTTTGTAATCGGCAAGACAGACGAGCGTAGACGTCGCCTTGTGGAGGTGGCATGGGAGTGTCTGAAGGTCGGCGAGAGGGTATGCGCCGAGCCTTATGTGTTTGTGGGAGATTTGGGTGATGCCATACGTCGTCATGCTCATGCCAACGGGTGCAGCGTGGTGAGGGACTTGTGTGGCCATGGGGTGGGATGCAAGTTTCATGAGGATCCTGAGGTGGAGCATCATGGTCACAAGGGGACTGGTATGTTGCTTGTGCCTGGCATGACGTTCACTATCGAGCCTATGATCAACATGGGGACTTGGCGTGTGTTCATAGATGATGAGGATCCGTATGGTTGGGAGGTGATTACTGAGGATGAGTTGCCGAGCGCGCAGTGGGAGCATACTTATCTGATGACTGATAATGGTGTTGAGATTTTGACGCATTGATTGCTATGGTTATACTTGGTATTGAATCTTCTTGTGATGATACGTCTGCGGCTGTGATTCGCGATGGGGTGTTGTTGAGCAACGTGACTGCTTCGCAGGCTGTACATGAAGCGTATGGCGGTGTGGTGCCTGAGCTGGCAAGCCGTGCGCATCAGCAGAATATCGTGCCTGTGGTGCATGAAGCTCTGAAGCGTGCCGGAGTGGGGCGTGAGGAGCTTTCTGCGATTGCCTTTACGCGCGGTCCTGGCTTGATGGGTAGTCTCTTGGTAGGTGTGAGCTTTGCCAAGGGGCTTGCTGCAAGTCTGAATATTCCTATGATTGAGGTGAATCATCTGCAGGGGCATATTCTTGCTCATTTTGTGCGTAAGGAGGGTGATGTGCACGAGGCTCCGTCTTTTCCTTTCTTGTGCTTGTTGGTGAGTGGCGGCAACAGCCAGATTGTGCTGGTGCGTGCTTACAATGATATGGAGATTGTGGGCAAGACGATTGATGATGCTGCCGGCGAGGCTATCGACAAGTGTTCGAAGGTGATGGGCTTGGGCTACCCTGGAGGACCTGTTATTGACAGGCTTGCTCGCAAGGGCAATCCTAAGGCTTATGAGTTTGCCCGTCCTAATATTGCGGGGTATGACTATTCGTTTTCGGGCTTGAAAACTTCGTTTCTTTATAATCTGCGCGACTGGATTGCTGATGACCCTGACTTTGTGGAACATCACAAGGAGGATATTGCCGCGAGCTTGGAGCATACGATAGTGGATATCTTGATGAGGAAGTTGCGCAAGGCTGCCAAGGATTTTGGTATCAGGCGTGTGGCCGTGGCTGGAGGGGTGAGTGCCAATACTGGGCTGAGGGAGGCTTTCCTTGATCATGCTCGCCGCTTTGGATGGAAGGTATATATTCCGGAATTTGGCTATACGACGGACAATGCGGCAATGATTGCCATGGCCGGATGCTTCAAGTATGCTGACAAGGACTTTTGCCCTATGGAAAAACCTGCATATTCGAGGGTTGAGATATGATTGCCGTTGTACGGGGAATGTAAAGTTGCAGATAAAAAATACTTAATTCTTTTGGTCATGTCAAAAAAAAGCTGTACCTTTGTCGCCGTTTGGAAGATGTTATTGGAAAGTAACAAAAGAAAGGAAGATTAGAAATGTCTAAGATTTGTCAAATTACCGGTAAAACAGCTATGCGCGGTAATAACGTGTCTCACTCAAATCATCGCACTAAGCGTACTTTTGACGTGAATCTGTTTACCAAGAAGTTCTACTATGTTGAGGAGGATTGCTGGATTAGCCTGAACATCAGCGCCAACGGTCTTCGTGTTATCAACAAGGTGGGTCTTGACGCTGCGTTGAAGAATGCAGTGGCCAAGGGCTATTGTGATTGGAAAAGCATTCGTGTAATCGGTTAATTTCAGGAGGAAGAAAATCATGGCAAAGAAAGCTAAAGGCAATCGCGTTCAGGTTATCCTGGAATGCACAGAAATGAAGGAGAGCGGTCTGCCAGGTACTTCACGCTACGTGACTACCAAAAACCGCAAGAACACTCCGGAGCGTATGGAACTCAAGAAGTACAACCCCATTCTCAAGAGAATGACTGTACACAAGGAGATCAAGTAATCAATCACACAGAAAGAACTTAGATTATGGCTAAAAAAACTGTTGCAACCTTGCAGTCAGGCAAAACTGACGGACGTTCTTACACCAAGGTTATCAAGATGGTCAAGAACCCAAGTGGCTCTTACTCTTTTGATGAGCAGATGGTGCCCAACGAGGCTGTTAAGGATTTCTTCAAGAACTAATCCCCCTGCTCATTGATACTTTACCAATAAAAAAATTATCCTCGGCTGAGAAGCCGGGGATTTTTTTTGTTTGACTCAATTCGGATCGTTTCGTATATCCTGGCACACTCTGGGTGGCGTGTGTTCATTCTGCAAGGAAGTCGATGAGACGGCTTATGGCGCGTTGGCATATGGGGCAGAACCCGGGGGCGTTGTTGACTTTCATGCGGCATTCCTGAGCGGGACGGTAGCAGCCTTTGCTTTGGTAGCCTGCCCCTTCGTAGACGCCTACCTTGGTGTATATGTCTTTGCCGTCGGCAGGAGTGGGGACGGGTGTATCTGAGGGGAGCATATCTTTCCATTTGCTGTCAAAGTCTACGAGTGTGGTGATGTTCTGTTCCCAGGGCTCGACATCGGTGGGGTACATAGGCTCATACTGGTCGTCGTAGTAATATTCGTCGGCAAGGCCTGCGAATGAGTGTCCGAACTCGTGCACCACTACCGGGCGTGCGTCTTTGTTGTGTGCAGAGGTAAGGGTGTAGCTGTTGTATATGCCGCCTCCGCCGTAGTTGTCTGTATTGGCAAGGATGATGATGCTTGAGCATGGTATCCCCCAGACGAGGTCGTAGAGGGTGTTGACATTGAGCGTGGTGAGGTAGCGGTCAGAGTAGAATGTGTCAAAATGGCTGCCTACGGCTGTGTCGCGCCAGTCGTTGTCGTGAGGTATGCTCACACCGCTTTGCTTGGAGGGCGCGTTGACGTAGATAAAGTTGAACTTGTCTTGCTTTGACTTGAAGGGCTCGTGCTCCAATATCGCATCTACGCTCGACTGGCAGTCGCGTATGAAAGTTGGCATTTCCTCAGTAGTGTATCCCTCGGGGACGAAGACTATGTTTATGGCTCTTCGCTCGTCGCGGTTTTTGCGTATGTACCCCCATTTGGTGTCGGGCAGGGGTGCTGCCTTCCTGATGAGGATGTCTGTGGGGTCGATGGTATGCCAGAGGCGGGATTTGAGCTCCTGATGAGTGTCGTAGAGAGAGATGCAGATTTGTACCTTCTCGCGCGGCATAGGCAGGAGGAAACTGTTTTCAAACGAACGCGAGATGCGCGTGGCCTCTTCGGTGCCCACCCATTCCTGAAACAAAGTGCTGAACGAATGTCGGTATATCGTGTCTGTGCCTATCGTGTTGAGCATCAGAATCTCACCGTTGCCCTTGAGGGGAAGCTTGTCGAGGTTGGTGCGGCGGCCATACCAACCTTTGTGCATGAGTTTCTGGTCGAGAGATATGTTTTGCCCCACGCAGTTGCCGGCAAAGGTGTAGTCGAGTCGCAGGGTGGAGTCGCAGAAGTGTTTCTCAAACTGTTGGGCATCTGCAGTGTATGCTACAGACAGGAGTGCGAGTGTAGCAGAAAGTAGGGCTTTTTTCATAGTCTTGGCAATGTTTTTCTTTGCAAATATACTGCTTTTGTCGCAACAATCGTATGATAAGGGTACATTTATTTGCATTTCCGCTCATTTATTCGTAACTTCGCAGAGTAAAACGATTAGTATCAACATGCAACAAAAAATTATTATTCTTGACTTTGGGTCGCAGACTACCCAACTCATCGGACGCCGTGTGCGCGAGCTGGATACGTTTTGTGAGATATTGCCCTACAACAAGTTCCCACATGATGATCCGTCTGTCATTGGCGTGATACTCTCAGGTTCGCCGTTGAGCGTATATGCAGAAGATGCGTTCCATGTGGATTTGAGCAAGATACGTGGGCGTCTGCCAATCCTTGGCATCTGCTACGGTGCACAGTATATGAGCCATATCTATGGCGGCAAGGTAGAGAGTGCTGGTACCAGAGAGTACGGACGACAGAACCTCCGCTACATAGACAAGGCTTGTCCGCTGTTTAAAGGATTTGACGACAACAGCCAGGTATGGATGAGTCATGGTGACAGCATCACGGCTATCCCACAGGGGGCAAGGGTTGTGGCATCGACCGAGACTGTCGAGAATGCTGCGTATTATCTTGAGCCTGCTGCAAATCCTGACCTCAACGGCAATCCTATCTTTGGCACACAGTTCCACCCTGAGGTGTTTCACTCTCTGCAGGGGCTTCTGCTGCTCAAGAACTTCGTCGTGGATATCTGCGGAAGTCGTCAGGAATGGAGTGCCGATGCCTTCGTCGAAAGTACCGTGCGAGAGATGCGCCAGCAGATTGGCAAGGACAAGGTCATACTGGGCTTGTCTGGTGGAGTGGACTCTTCGGTAGTGGCAGTATTGCTCAACAAGGCCATAGGAAAACAGCTTACTTGCATTTTCGTTGACCATGGTATGCTTCGCAAGAACGAGTTCGAAGATGTGATGAGGGACTACGAGTGTCTTGGTCTCAACGTGGTTGGTGTTGACGCTTCCGAGAAGTTCCTCTCAGATCTCGCTGGTGTCAAGGAGCCTGAGGCGAAGCGCAAGATTATAGGCAGGGACTTTGTCGAAGTATTCGATGCTGAGGCAAAGCGCATCATATCCGAGACAAAAGGCTCTGACGATGGGGAGGTACGCTGGCTCGCTCAGGGGACTATATACCCAGACCGTATAGAGAGTCTCAATATCACAGGCAAGGTCATCAAGAGTCATCACAACGTGGGTGGCTTGCCTGAGGAAATGCACCTTCAGCTCTGTGAGCCTCTCAAATGGCTGTTCAAAGACGAGGTGCGCCGTGTAGGTCGCTCTATGGGGATGCCCGAACACCTGATTACTCGTCACCCCTTCCCGGGGCCTGGATTGGCGGTACGTATCCTTGGCGACATTACACGCGAGAAGGTACGTGTGCTCCAGGATGCCGACGACATTTTCATTCGCTCACTCCGTGAGTACAAGGTCAAACTCTCAGGCGAAGAGGCACGCCGCGTATTGGCAGCAGGAGTACCTGCAGATATGCACGACGGTGAGATAGAAGTGAGCCTCTATGACCAAATCTGGCAGGCTGGAGCCATTCTGCTCTCTGAAGTACGCAGCGTAGGCGTCATGGGTGATGAACGCACGTACGAGAACCCTGTAGCCCTTCGTGCCGTGACATCGTCTGATGCCATGACTGCAGACTGGGCACACCTTCCCTACGAGTTCATGGCCAAGGTTTCCAACGACATTATCAACAAGGTAAAGGGTGTAAACCGAGTGTGCTACGACATCTCGTCAAAGCCACCTGCAACCATCGAGTGGGAGTAAGCACGAACTTCCCCGAAAGAAGGTATTATTGTTTGCACTATTTCTAAAGTAACTATCACCTGACCATACGGCAGTTGTCCGAAAAATGTATACCATTTGCCAATGGTTACTTTTGATTTTGTTTGTCGACAATAAGGTAATATTTTCTAAAAATCGCACCTTGTGTTTTGATCAGACAGCAATGTGATAAAATCGCCAGGTTTATGTATGAGCTAACGCTCAATGGTGAAAAAGTGCAAACAAAAAATATTTTAACGCAAAAAATTTGTATGTGATAAGAATTAATTATACCTTTGCTATCACAAAACGAAACACTAATAAATAATAATAAGGAGAAAAAATTATGGCAAAGTATGTATGTTCGGTGTGTGGATACATCCATGAGGGTGATGCCGCACCAGAGAAATGTCCACAATGTGGTGTACCTGCAAGTAAGTTTACCAAGATGACTGAGGCTCAGTCATATGTGACAGAGCACGTCATCGGTGTAGCTCAGGGTTGTCCTGAGGAGATTATGGAGGGCCTGAAGGCTCACTTTGCAGGTGAGTGTACTGAGGTAGGTATGTATCTCGCTATGTCACGTCAGGCTGATCGTGAGGGTTATCCTGAGATTGCAGAGGCGTTCAAGCGTTATGCTTTTGAGGAGGCTGAGCACGCAGCAAAGTTTGCTGAGCTCATCGGGGAGTGTGTATGGGATACTAAGACCAACCTTACAAAGCGTGCTGAGGCTGAGTGTGGCGCATGTGCTGGCAAGATGGACATCGCCAAGGCTGCCAAGGCTGCCAACCTCGATGCTATCCACGATACTGTACATGAGATGGCAAAGGACGAGGCTCGTCACGGTCGTGGCTTCGAGGGCTTGCTTGCACGTTACTTCGGTAAGAAATAACCAATCAAAGCGATTTCATTTTCAATAGTAATCCCAGATGAGGGAGGTTGGGACTGTCAGGTCATACCTCAATCATCTGGGTCTTTTATTCTGAATCGGTCATTAGCGTATAAAAGTCTAATGACCGATTTGGGATTGTTATTTCATGGCGTCTACGAGAGTTTCGATAGCTTCTATGTCGCTTTCTTTCATCGTAGAGCGAATAGTCACCATGGGCTCGACAATGTCTGTGTTTTTCCAGCCTTCAATCAATGCCTTCATCGCACGCCCGGCACAGGGTGCCCAGGTACCGTTTTCTACGATGCCGACCTTGCGCCCCTGGAATGCTTTTAGTCCCAGTTTCCACAGGAACATGTGCATGGGTGGGAAGACATCGCCATCGTATGATGAGGCGCAGACTATAAGGCGGTTCATGCGGAATGCGTCTTCGATAACTTCTGCCATGTCTTCACGACAGAGGTCTGCTACGACTACTTTGCCGACATTGCGTTCGCGGAGCATCGCTCCAATCTTTTCTGCTACTTTGGCTGTATTGCCATGAATGGAGGCGTGAGCTACTAGCACGCCTTCTGTCTCAGTACCGTATTGACTCCAGACAGTATAAAGACGCAGAGCCTCTGCGAGCATCTCTCCCTCAAGTATTGGACCGTGCAGGGGGCATATAGTCTCAATCTCCAGCCCAGCAGCTTTTTTGAGCAAGTTGTTGACTGGCATACCATATTTGCCGCAGATATTAAAATAGTAGCGACGTGCTTCGCATGCCCAGTCGTCCTTGTCTGCCTCAATTACGCCAAACTTGCCAAAGCCGTCAGCACTAAACAGGGTCTTAATCTCAGGACAATATGTTACGATTACCTCAGGCCAGTGTACCATAGGTGCAGCCACGAAAGCCAGGGTCAAGCCGCCAAGGTCAAGGGTGTCACCCTCTTTGACTGCCATTGTGTTGCCAAGGTCAATCTCGGGGTTAAATTGCTGCATAAACTGCAGGGCCTTTTGGCTTGCCACAATCTGAGTATCTGGATAGGCCTGACGAAAAGCTGCGATACTGCCGCTGTGATCGGGCTCCATGTGTTGGACGATGAGGTACTCTGGCTTGCGGCCGTCAAGAGAGGCAGCGAGCTTCTCCATCCATTCATCGGTCTTGCGTGGGTCTACGGTATCCATTACAGCCAGACGCTCACCCTCAACGAGGTAGCTGTTGTAGCACATACCTTCTGGGGTGACATACTGGCTTTCGAAAAGATGCATGTCGGCATCGTCACATCCAATATACTTTACTTTTGCATTCATAGTTTATATTGTTGTTTTGTTGTTTGCTTGTATTTACGGTATTCTCTTGTCAGATTCGTGTAGCGAGGTGTCAGGTGCCGGCATTCTGCCTATTGCACGTCAAAGTAGTTCTCCAGCTCAGTAGCGGCTTGACGCTCGCTATTGTCAATATCGCGAATTATAACGCCATTTTCCAACAAGGCAATACGGGATGAGATGTCTACGGTATGTTGCAGATTGTGTGAGCTAACCATGATGGTTGCCCCCGTAGTCTTGTTGTAGTCCACGAGAAGACGTTTCATGGCACTTTGCGAGCTTGGGTCGAGAAAGTTAAATGGTTCGTCAAGAATCAGCACCTGAGGCTTAAGGAGCATTGCTCCGATGATACCGACCTTCTGTTTGTTGCCTGCAGAGAGGTTGCGGATGAGTTTGTCCTGACCTCTTACTTCGCCAGCCATAAAATGGTCAAAAGAACTGAGATGCTCATTGACCTCATCCTCGGTACGGCCAGAGATCTTGCCGATAAACTGGAAGTATTCGTCGGGGGTGAGATAATCAATGAGGAAACTGTCATCAACGTATGCCCCAGTCCAGTCTTTCCAATCCTCGGTAGTCGATACGTCGATTCCACCTGACAGGACCTTGCCTGTATCTGCCTTAACCAAGTCTAAAATCAGGCGAAACAGCGTGCTTTTGCCCGCACCGTTATTTCCCACCAAGCCCAATATCTCACCACTGTTGATGCAAAATTCTTCAATGTCGACAGCTACTTTCGGACCAAATGTCTTTTTCAGATTGTATATCTTGATATCCATATTTACTGTTAGTGGTTATTGTTTATGATTCTAAAGTCCAGAATTTCAGCAAGAGTCGGGGTCATTTGCAATGAAATCCCTCCATATTAATGTACTTGCGCACCATCATGCGCTTGTAGATATTGCGAAGCCATATCTTGTGAGTCAATATTCCAATCAGCCCAAAGACCATGAGTATGACATAGCCCCACACCTCTCCGGCCACAATGGTACAAAGTCTCTCCAACCCAATCGGCAAGAACAAGACACACAGACTCACTATCTGCTGAGTGGTATTGCCCTGTTTGCCCATCAACTTTTGATTAAGGGGCAGAGTGGACCTGTTGTAGACTGCCATTTGGAAAATAAGCGGATATAGCACTCCTGCCGTCAGCATCAGATACCCCAAGTTCATCCAGACACTCACTTTCCCGCTAATCATAAGCGGCAGGATAATCAGTATGGGTACAATCAGCAGGGCAGAGTTGAAATAATACTTGGCACGGAGCAACTCATAGATACTCTCTCTGCGCGACATGAGACAGTCAATATAGTTACCTTCGTAACACATGATTACAATCAATGTCATCATGCCCAATACGATATAATCATACAGACAGATAAACGACGTCATAAACCATGTGTCATAAATATCAGTAAAATACTGAATGCCTGAGAGCAATAGCATACAACCAAGCCCCACGAGAAACTGCATACGCACCTGCTTGTTGCGCGTACGCAACTTAATCTCCATCTTCATATACTCGCCCATAGCGCCCCAGCGATTGAGCCAAGACATCTGCGACGAAGCCTTGACTTTGACCTCCTCCACATTGGCTACCTCATCATTGAGCATACCTATCTGCAGGCGATAGTTGGCCCAATACCACAGGGCAATCAGCCCGGCCACAATGAGAAAGGGTAGGGGATTGCCCAAAGCGGCCTCATACATCCACCGCGTACAGGGCATATCGAGAGGGTTTCTGTCAGGCAAAGTCATGATGGCAATAAGTCCGCCATGTATGGCTGCAGGCACCAGAAACCACAATATATTCTTCATACACATGGCACGAGTAAACAAATACGTAAACCCGTTAGCCACAAACATCAGCCACCAAATCAGCAGCCATAATACCAATCCACCCCAGCCCAGCAGGGGACGCACTGCCAGCATACCAAACGGTACGAGCATCAGCCCCCAAAACATATTGCCAGGCGAGAATCCCGACCTGCACAAATATGTGTGCATGAGAAACTTCTTGCTCACAGGCAGCAGGCGAAAAGGACGAACTTGCTGCGCAGGAGTCTCCTGAAGCACAAACCTAACCCAGAAATCACAAAACAGTACCCACAAAAACGCTCCATCAAACACATGGAAGGCCGCCACCCCATAATACTCTCCGCTCATACCAAGGGGCAAGACTGCTCCGAGCAGGAGCAGAATTGCACCATAGTATGCAATCATGAACCAAGCCAAGAGTTTCATAAACCTATTTTTTTCAAACATAGGATGACGCTCTTCCTTGAGTCCGTCAAGAGTACGTATTAATTTATAAAGTTTGTATTTATCCATTACTTGATAACCACCTCATAAGGCATACGAGCCTGTACGGGGTTAATATTCTGAATATTCTTGTAGAGAGAGTAGCCAAAGTAATACTCACCCATGACCTCGCGAATCTGGCTGTCCAGATAGCCGCTCTTGCTCTTGTTCAGCATAGCCACGAAGGGGTTCTCTTCGTCTTGAGGGTAGGGCACGGCGCGATACTCCTTCATCTTGGCCAGCTTGGCAGCAGCAGCAACTGCGTCTTCGAGATTGCCAATCTTGTCCACGAGGCCAATCTTGAGCCCCTGCTGGCCTGTCCATACACGGCCCTCGCCGATTACCTTCACACTATCCTGTGAGATGCCACGGCCCTCTGCTACACGTCGGGTAAACAGATCATATCCCTGCTCTACCATAGACTGCATCATAGCGCACTCAGTCTCATTCAGAGGGCGTCCCAAGTTAGCACCAAGGTCGCCTAACTTATTAGTCTTAACGCCATCAAATCTCAGTCCAAGTTTGTCAGAGACGAGCTCACTCGCATCGGGTATCATGCCAAAGATACCAATAGAGCCTGTCAGTGTAGTACTCTCGGCAAAAATCTCGTTGGCAGGACAGCTGATATAATAGCCACCACTCGCAGCCAAACCACCCATGCTAATCACAACGGGCTTCTCCTTCTTGAGCAGAGTGATCTCACGCCAGATTTGCTCACTCGCATAAGCGCTGCCGCCAGGCGAGTTCACACGAATTACAACGGCCTTCACATCATCGTTCTTGCGGAGTTCCTGCAGGTCATTCACCATCTTGCAACCCACAATCTGATGTTCCTGACCAAAAGCTCCCTGAGCTGCTACATCGACAATCTCGCCATACGCATAATATACGGCTACTTCATCATCGACCTTCTCGTCCAGGCTCTCACTCTTGGCCATGTCCTTGACAGAAGTGAATACCAAATCATCGTCATCGTCATCGAGCCCCATCTTGTCGCGCAGAGTCACCTTGACCTCGTCGATGTAGCACAGACGGTCTACCAAACCGCCCTTGACACTCGTCTTGGCCTCGGCAATGAGGGTCAGAGAGTCGGCAAGAGCATTGAGAGACTCAACACTGCGCTTGCGGCTCTTGGATACGTCAGAGAGGACCTGATTCCATATACCACCCAAGAACGAACTGATTTGCTCGCGGTTGGCGTCTGACATCTCTGTGCATACATAGGGTTCTACAGCACTCTTGTATGTGCCGACCTTGAACACCTGCATCTTTACGCCAATCTTAGCCAGTGACTCCTTGAAAAACATCAGAGTCGAAGCCATACCACTAAAGTCTACTCCGCCACTTGGGTTGAGCAACACTTCGTCAGCAGCCGATGCTACATAGTATCCCATCTTGGAGTATCTCTCGCCGTATGCGATGACCCATTTGCCACTCTTCTTGAATTTCACGATGGCCTGACGCAGCTCCTGTGCCATGGCAGGCGAAGCAGCCAGTAGTCCAGCATCGATATACACGCCCTTGATTTTCTTGTTTTTGGCAGCCTTGTCGAGAGCTGCGACAGCGTCTTCAAGAGAAAGCCCTTCGGCCTCCTCACCCATGAGCATGGCAAAAGGATTGCTCTCACTGCGCTCCTGCATCACACCGCTGAGATTGATACGCAGGATGCTGTTGTCCTCGATAGGAGACGACATGCCTTCGTTAATCATCATCCCGGCCAATGACAAAATCGAAAGAATCGAAATTATCATAAAAGTCAGGAACAGTCCGACGACTGTTCCCAACACTATCTTCATGAATTCCTTCATACTAAGATGTTGTATTACGGATTACTTCAACACACCAAGCTCTTTGCCGACCTTGATGAAAGCTGCGATACACTTGTCGAGATGTACACGGTCGTGACCGGCAGAAATCTGTACTCGTATACGTGCCTGCCCCTGAGGTACTACGGGATAGAAGAATCCAGTCACATAGATACCCTCCTCCTGCAGCGCAGCAGCAAACTTCTGGCTCAAAGGAGCATCATAAAGCATCACAGCGCAGATAGCACTCTGAGTAGGCTTGATGTCAAACCCAGCCTCAATCATCTTGCTGCGGAAATACTCCACATTCTCCACCAACTTGTCGTGAATCTCATTACTCTCGTCCAGGATACGGAAAGTCTCGATAGCAGCACCAACCACTGAAGGTGGAATAGAGTTAGAGAACAGATAAGGACGTGAACGCTGGCGAAGCATGTCGATAATCTCCTTACGACCAGTAGTGAAGCCGCCCACTGCACCACCAAAAGCCTTACCCAGCGTGCCAGTATAGATATCCACACGACCATAAGTATTGTAGAACTCGCTTACACCGCGACCTGTGGCACCCACTACACCTGCAGAGTGACTCTCATCGACCATTACGAGTGCGTCATACTTCTCTGCCAAATCGCAAATCTTGTCCATGGGAGCGACATTACCATCCATAGAGAATACACCATCAGTCACGATGATACGGAATCTCTGCTCCTGCGCAGCCTGAAGCTGCTTTTCCAAGTCCTCCATATCAGCATTAGCATAGCGATAACGCTTGGCTTTACACAGACGCACACCATCGATGATAGAGGCGTGGTTGAGTGCGTCAGAGATGATAGCGTCATCAGCTGTCAGCAATGGCTCAAACACACCACCATTAGCATCAAAGCATGCTGCATAGAGGATAGTGTCGTCAGTCTTGAAGAAACGGCTGATGGCAGCCTCAAGCTCCTTGTGCGTGTCCTGCGTTCCGCAGATGAAGCGCACCGAACTCATGCCATATCCACGCTTGTCCATCATCTCCTTGGCAGCCTTGATGAGACGAGGATTGTTGCTCAGACCCAGATAGTTGTTGGCGCAGAAGTTAAGCACCTCCTTGCCGCCCACCTGAATGGCAGCCTGCTGAGGACCCTCAATCAAACGCTCGTTCTTGTACAGTCCGGCCTCCTTGATTGAAGCCAACTCTTTCTGCAAATGCTCTTGAAATTTTCCGTACATAGTAATTCAATATTAATTTATAACAAATTCTAAGCGCAAAGTTACGAATAAACAAAAACAATTCCAAATAAAAACTTGTTTTTGATTTGGAATTGTCGAACTCAGGTGTGGTTTAACCTATTTGTCAGTCTTCTGGTGTCATCGCGGGGCTTCGAGCGAGAAGGTGATGCTGAGTCCTTGTCCCTCTGGGTTGGCTTGTGCGGTGATTGTGCCGTGGTGGGCATTGACGGCGTTCTTGACGATGGCGAGGCCGAGGCCTGTGCCTCCGAGTTTGCGTGATCGTCCTTTGTCTACTCGGTAGAAACGCTCAAACAGGTGGGGCAGATGTTCGGGTGCGACACCGCAGCCGTCGTCGGTAAAGGTAAAGGTGCCTTGGTCGTATGAGATGGATATGTGGGTCGCTCCTGTGGCGTGAGCCAAGGCGTTGTCGGCAAGGTTGCGGAAAATGCTGTAGATGGTATCTTCTGGCTGTGTGAGCGATGACTCTACGATGATGTGGCTGGGGAGGTCAAGCTTGCACTTGAGGGCTTTTTCTTCGAATTGCAGTGACAAGTCGTCAATGACGCTGTGGATGATTGGGACGACGTCGACAAGTGTGCATTTGTGGTATTGGGGTGTCAGCGTGGGGCTTTCGTCCAGTTTCGTCAGCTGGGCCATATCGAGCAGCAGTTTGTTCATACGTTGGCTTTGGGCATAGCATCGTCTGAGAAAGTGCTGACGTGTCTCTTCGGGCATGTCGGGGTGGTCCAGTATGCTTTCGAGATAGCCGTGGATGCTTGCTGCTGGGGTCTTGAGTTCATGGGCGGCGTTTTGTGTCAGCTGCCGCTTGAGGCGCTGCTTGTCTTCCTCGCTGTGGCGCAGTTTCCAGTAGAGTTGTATGATGGTATGCGAGATGTCTCCGAGTTCGTCGTCGGGCAGGCTGCGCTCGAGTTCGTGGTCCAGGGGGGTGCCGTCTTCGGCTTTCTTGGCAAACTCTCGCAGACAGCTGATATGCCTGCCTATACGGTGGGTGGTGGTGTAGAGTACGACGCCGAGCAGAATGGTGAGCGCGATGGCAAAGTATAGGTATGTGGGGTCGGCCTTGAGGGTGCGTGTCAGCTCGGCGGAGTAGGGGATGGCGGCGCGTATGATAATGTCGCCAAAACGGGTGGCTGAGTAGAAGTATGTCTCGTTGGTGGATGCTGAGGTGCGCTTGATGTCGTAGCCGTTGCCGTTGCTGAGGGCTTGCTGTATCTC
>CALZLQ010000020.1 GCA_945788385.1 uncultured Prevotellaceae bacterium | reverse complement strand
AAGCAAATCAAAAACAAGTTTTTATTTGCTTTTGTGCTCGCTTATTCGTAACTTTATCGGCGAAAAGAATTGTTTTGTATGAAAAAATATTGTTTGTTAGGAAAGGGAGGAATGGTGACAGCTGTGCTGTCTGCTCTGTTTTTGTGCGTGAGTTGCAATCAGTATGACGAAGAGTATACGCCTGATTATACTATAGCTACCAATACTTTTGAGGCTGATAGGCCTGCAGGGGTCTGGGACTTGATGAAGCCTGTATCTGTGCTCACGGGGGAGGGGCTGGGCTATGATGGTTCGCAGAGTTGCGTGGCTGTTTCTGACAGGACTGTAAGTTTTGAGTTTGATGCTGATGAGCATGGCAATGTGGCTTACGTCTACGATGCGGCATACTTGTGCTGTTTGTCTGACAAGGCTTTGGTCTCTCTTGTGGGTACTTATCTCAACAATGAGGGTGTGGAGATGACTCGCTCTCTGACGCTTGACTTGACGCATGAGGTGAATGCTGAGAGTGGCGCGCCTGTGTGGGTGAGGGCAAATCTCTCTCTCTTGAGTTATGACGTGAGCTCCAAGTCTTATTTCCCTCTCAAGAGTTTGACGGTCAGTGCTTTCAATCCTTCACAAGATGGCTCATTGCCTCTTGTGTATATTGACAATATTTCTGTACGCTTACCTTAGCCATGCCTTGGTGCGCAGGCCTTTGCCTGTGTCTTGAGGCTTGATTACGAGGGTGGCGCGTGCGCCTTGCATTTTTATGCTTACGTCGGCACTTGAAATCCAGTCTACCCAATGTAGTCTTAGGTTGATGGTGTTGGCGTCGCTCCATGCGTATGAGCCTGCTACATGCCATGTCTTGGGCAGATTGGAGAAGTTGTTGACAAACGGTCGCGGACAATAGGGGTAGCCGCTGATTTCGCTTTCTGCCCATTCGTTGTAGCCGAGCTTGATGGTATAGCTGCGGCGCTGTTTGTCGGTGACGCGGAGCTTGACTCCTTCGTAGTTCAGGGTGAGGGTGAGGGCGGTCCAGCCGAGCATATTGTCGGCGAGGGTGAGCGTGATGTTGCGGTGGTTGTATTTGGTACTCTGCCTCTCTCCGCGTATGGGGCGTAGGGCGTATGTGGATTGCGCTTTACGAAGGACTTCGAGGCTGCGGCTTGGGGGGAGTGGGTGTGGCTTGCAGTTGCTTGAGAGGAGATTGTTTATCCAGCGATGAAACGGGACATTGCCGTGGTTGCATTGTGTGATGGTGATGACCATGTCTTCGGCTGGCATGACGTAGATATATTGCCCGTATGCTCCGTTGGCCTGAGCCCAGCCTTCGTCTTTGAACTGCCACATCTGATACCCGTAGTTCTTTCGTTCGGTCTGTGTGCTCATCATCTCTTTGACCCACCACGAGGGTATGAGCTGGACTCCGTGTTGTATACCTCCACGGAGCAGTAGCTGACCGAAGCGTGCCATGCTTTCTGGCTTCATGTAGAGCCCCCAGCCTCCGCAACTGATGCCTTCGGGGCTTTCTTCCCAGGCGGCTTCGTGGATGCCTAAGGGTATGAAGAGGCGTTCTTGGAGGAAGTCCATGAGTGTCATGCCTGTGACTTTCTGTATTATGGCCGAGAGTATATAGGTGTCGATGCTGTCGTAGGCCCACAACTCTCCTGGTGCTGCTTTGGGCTTGGTGTTGAGATAGACCCGGAGCCACTCGGTCTCATGGGTGCGCATTTTTGTATCTACGGGCAGTCCGCTCTCCATGGTGAGCAGGTCGCGTATGCGTATGTGTCGCACCGTGTCGGAGGTGAGCGAGTCGATGTATTGTGAGAGGTATTTGTCGATAGAGTCGTTGAGCGAGAGCAGGCTGTCCTGTATGCACATGCCTACGGCTGCTGCGGTAAAGGTCTTGGAGGTGGAGTACATTGTGCTGCCATACTCTTTTTTCCATGGGTTGGGATACATCTCGGCTATGACGTGTCCGTGGCGCATGATTATGCAGGAGTGGATGTAGGTGCTCTTGGCAGACATCAGACTGTCGAAAAATTGTTTTATATAGCGCGAGTCGATACCTTCGGCTTCGGGTGTGCTGCGCACGAGGTGGCTTATCTGTGCCTGGGCTGTAGTGGCAATGGCCAACAGCATTGCTGTAATGATTGTGGCGTGGTGTCTTATCATCTGTCTGTGATACGTATGATTTTGCGTTTGGAGGGATATGCGTTGACGGGTGAGGATTCGTAGACGGGGGTGTGCAGCTCGTTGCCCCACTCGTCCATTTTCAGGATTTTGATATTCATGCCCCATAGTGTCGCTGCGAGTCGGTTGTAGTCGGGTTCACCCCAATAGATGCGCACGAGATTTTCTGCATTGTCGGTATCGACGGGGTAGGCCTTGGAGGCATATAGTACGTAGCGTTGTGGGGCTTTATTGAGTAAGGATGTTGATTGGGGTGACGTGGAGGGGCGCGGAGTGGGGGGGACAAGTGCAGGGGCTGTATAATGGTGATAGCGTATCCATTGGGCAAGTCCCTTGACATCATCGAGCATAAACTGGGTGCGGAAGTATGCTGCACCTCCCATGTTGAGTGAGCGTATGAACTGGAGTTGGCGTGTTATTTCGATGAGGTCCCAGTTCTTTTCGCGCGGTGATAGAAAGTATATACCCAAGCCTGGGGCAACGATACTGCCGTGACTCTGTTCTTGCCATTGTGCGCAGAAAGGGTAAAAGTGGTTACCCTTGAAGTACATCATGGGCGAAATCATGTCCATTATCCCCTCTCTAAGCCATAGTGCCACATCTTGAAAGACTGCCTCGTATGCGTTCCAGCCGCGTGCGCTGTATAGTGTGGTATCGTGGTATTTTCCTACGGGAGAGCATGATACCTTAATCCAGGGCTTGCGTTGTTTTATGGCGTGGTAGAGTTGGCGTACTATGCGCGTGATGTTGTCGCGTTTCCAGTCTGCGCGGTCGGGCTTTGTGTGCTCGGGGTAGCGTATGTAGTCGAAATGTATGCCGTCGATGTCATAGTTTTCTGTTATCTCGGTGCAGATATCTTCCAGATAATCGGCAGTGCCGCCCAGCGACGGGTCAAGATAGTAGGTGTCGTTTTGCTTGTAGAGAAGCTTTGGGTGGGTGTACAATAGGGAACGTCGCCCGAGTGCCTTGGCTCCTTTTATCTTGAAGGCTGGCAGGGTCACTACCCATGCGTGGCATTCCATGCCTCGTTTGTGACATTCTTCGATGGCGAAAGCCAAGGGGTCGTAGCCCGGAGAGAGGTCATAGCGTCCTGTCAGTGCCCCATCCCAGGGCTCTATCTTGGACGGATAGATGACCGTGCCGCGGATACGTGTCTGAAAATATACGAGGTTTATGCCTGTTTTTTGCAGTGCGTCGAGTTTGTCACGCAGTTCTTGTTTCTGAGCCTCTCTCGTGGTGGCGTCGATGGCTTTGGCACGTGGCCAGTCCAAACCTCCGAGAGTGGTTAGCCACACTGCTCGCACCTCATATTTGGGAGCACCTGCTGCATACAATGTTAATATTGCGAAAATTGCCAACAAAATCTTTCTCATGGGGCCAAATTTACAACTTTTTTTGTACTTTTGTGGCATAATACTAATATATATTTTCGGATATGGCTACATTTTGCATCGCGCTGCTGCTTTTGGTCGTGGGCTATTTCGCCTATGGAGGATTCGTAGAGCGCGTTTTTGCACCTGACAGTAATCGTGTCACTCCCTGCTATGCCAAGGGGGATGGTGCTGATTATATCCCAATGCCTACTTGGAAGGTCTATACTGTCCAGTTTCTCAACATCGCTGGCACAGGGCCTATCTTCGGCGCTTTGATGGGGGTCTTGTACGGTCCTGCCGCTTTCTTGTGGATTGTATTTGGCTGTCTCGTAGGTGGCGCGATGCACGACTATATGTCTGGTATGATCAGCATGAGACGCTCGGGGGCTTCGCTGCCTGAGATTATCGGAGACGAATTGGGCGGTACTTGCCGTTTGCTCATGCGCATCGTGAGTCTGGTACTGATGGTATGTGTGGGAGCAAGTTTTACTCTCATTCCTGCGGGGCTGATGGACCAGCTTACGGCCCAGATGCTTGGCGTGGAGGGGACGTACGTGTTTTGGGTGGTGGCCATGATGGCTTTCTACGTGTGTGTCACGGTGTTCTCGATTTCCAAGATTATGGGCAATATATATCCAATCTTTGGTGTCGCCTTGCTTCTGATGGCTTTGCTCGTTGGGGTGGGAATATTTGTCAATCCAGGTGAAATACCGAGTATAACGTCGGCTTTCTCTGACCATTACCCCACGCAGATGGATGCGGCTGCAACACCGCTTTTTCCTGCCCTGTTCATAACGATAGCCTGCGGTGCTGTGAGTGGTTTTCATGCTACTCAGTCGCCTATGATGGCGCGATGCCTGAAAAACGAGAA
The DNA here is from genome assembly GCA_945788385.1 of uncultured Prevotellaceae bacterium. Classification (GTDB taxonomy): domain Bacteria; phylum Bacteroidota; class Bacteroidia; order Bacteroidales; family Bacteroidaceae; genus Physcousia. Next base: position 10,064 of record CALZLQ010000020.1, on the reverse strand, counting down.
ATATGGCCTGCGATGCTTTTATGGGGCTATGGTGACTGAGGGTGTGGTGGCTTTGATTTGGGCAGCTGCCGCTATCAAATTCGTCGATGCTCTGGATATGAATGCTGTTTATGGCACAGGGGTGGAGTTTGCCACGCCTTACGAGAAACTATACTACGCCATGACTCACACGGTGAGTAATGGTAAGGTAGAAGTCGTAAAAATGAATCCTGCGTTGGTAGTCAATATGATTTGCAACGATTGGCTCGGACGTGTGGGATTGGTGCTGGCTGTACTTGGTATCGTGGCGGCTCCGATGAGTACGGGTGGCAGCGCGTTTAGGGCGGCTCGCTTGATTTGTGCAGATTTCAGCCGTTTCGGGCAGAAAAGCGTGTGGCGTCGCGTATTGCTTTCCATACCTCTCTTTGCATTGGCGATTGTCATGATTAATGTGGGAAGCTTCAAGTTGCTGTGGCTATATGTGAGCTGGCTCAATCAGGTGCTTGCCACGTTTACTTTCTATACCATCGCCCATTATCTGCGCAGAGAGTGGAAGGGTGCACGACAGGCTGATTCGTGGCGTCGCTATGCATGGCTAATATCATTTGTCCCAGCGGTATTCATGTGTGCCGTGAGTGCTTGTTTTATACTGATTGACAAGACTAATGGATTCGGTATCAACCACACTGTTGGATACGTGACAGGTATTGGCTTTACCATTGTTATGGCTATTGTTTATCTAATATACGACAGGAAAAGATGACCAGTTTTGTTGTTTCGCTGATTTTGCTGCTTTTTGGCTACGTGGTCTACGGCAGAGTGGTAGAGAACTGTTTTGGCATCGACGAGAGTGCCAAGATGCCTTGCTTTGAGAAGCGTGATGGCGTGGATTATCTTCCTATGTCCGCTTGGCGTGTATTTCTCATCCAGTTTCTCAATATTGCTGGCACGGGTCCTATATTCGGTGCGATATTAGGGGTGCTGTATGGCCCTATGGCGTACGTTTGGATAGTATTGGGTTGCGTCTTTGCGGGTGCGGTACATGACTATATGTGTGGTATGATTTGTATTCGCAAGGGTGGTGTGTCGCTGCCCGAGATAATCGGAGATGAGCTTGGCTCTGTCATGAGAGCAGTCATGAGGGCGTTCTCGTTGTTGCTTTTGGTGCTCGTGGGGGCGGTGTTTGTGACTACTCCTGCTGCTTTGCTCGAAAGTATGACTCATAGCGGAGAGGGTTTCCTCTTTTCGCAGTGGTTTTGGGTTATTGTCATATTCCTGTATTTTGTCCTTGCCACACTCCTGCCCATTGACAAGCTTATAGGCAAGGTCTACCCTCTGTTTGGCATGGCGTTGTTGATTATGGCTGTGGGTATTGGGTATGGTGTGTTTGTGCGCGAGGGTTATGTGCCCGAGTTTTCCGATGCTTTGCTGCTCAGTCATCACCCCGACGGTTTGCCTATGTTCCCAATGCTGTGCATTACGATAGCTTGCGGTGCCATCAGTGGTTTCCATGCCACTCAGTCACCTCTTATGGCGAGATGTCTGCAAAACGAGCGTTATGGACGTCCTATATTCTACGGTGCAATGATTACCGAGGGCATAGTGGCTCTGATTTGGGCCGCAGCTGCTATAAAATTTGCCGACTCGCTCCCGGGCGAGACTGGAGCTACTGCCTACGAGAAACTCAAAGGTTTGGGCAATCCTGCAATTGTGGTGAATATGATAGGCCAGTCGTGGATGGGCACTCTCGGTGCTGTACTTGCCGTGCTCGGGGTTGTTGCAGCACCCATCACAAGCGGTGATACAGCGTTCCGTAGCGCACGACTGATTATCGCGGACTTCATGCACTTTGACCAACGTACGTTTGTGAAGCGTATGCTCGTATGCTTGCCTGTATTTGGCGTGGCAGCAACTTTGATGTTTATGGACTTCAATGCTTTGTGGAGGTATTTCGCGTGGACCAACCAGACTTTGGCTATGTTCATGTTGTGGGCAGCGACTGTATGGCTTTTGAGGAATAAGAGAGGTCGTCTTGTGGCACAAATCTGTGCCCTGCCGGCAATGTTCATGACCATAGTCTCTATATCATACATAATGCATGCCCCCGAGGGGTTCTCGTTACCATACGGTGTGTCGCTGACGACGGGTATAATAGTAGCAATAGTTGCGTACTGCGTGTTAGTATACAAAAAACAACAAAACAACTAAAGACCAAAACAACAAAACAACAAAAACTATGAAAAAGTATTTTGCTATCCTGCTTTTAGCAGTCGTGAGTTTAGGTGCAAACGCACAGTTTGAGAAAGGTACTCACTATACGGAGGCGTCCGTGTCTGGCTTTGGCATCGGCGTCAAGGACAATAAGTTCAACATCGGTATAGGAGCGAGTCAAGGCTACTTCGTAGCTAATGGGTGGATGCTTCTTGGTCGTATGGGTTATCAGTACAACGGATTCCATTCCGCCCTCGTACAGGGAGGATTCCGCTACTCATTCCAGAAGTTTGGCTTGAACCTCGGTGCTGGTATTCAGTATGAGCATCGTGGTGCTGATTATATACAATTATGCCATCAGGTAGGCTACACTTTTTACCTCAATCACTGGATTAGCCTTGAACCAGCTTTGTACTGCGACTTAGCTCTCAATGATGTTAAGTACGGCACTAGTGCTGGCTTGAAGATTGGGATAGGCTTGTACTATGGCAAGAAAGACATCAAGAAAGTGTTTAAATAACTTTTCTTGAGCTTACAACGCTACTCATCGTGTGAAAATTGAAGTCTCGCAGGTATGACTCAGCCATTCATGGTGTTGTCTATGACCTGCGAGCTTCGTTTGCTATATATTGATTATACCATCTATATTATGCCTGCCGCTCTCAGATACTGCGATGTATAGCCTTTTGAGGCTGTTACGACCTCTTCGGGAGTACCCGACGCTACTATGTTGCCTCCGTCATTTCCTCCCTCTGGTCCCAGGTCTATGACGTGGTCGGCACACTTTATCACGTCCATGTTGTGCTCAATGATGACGATGGTGTGCCCGCGGGCAATGAGGGCATCAAAACTTGACAGCAACTTCTTGATGTCGTGGAAATGAAGTCCCGTTGTAGGCTCGTCAAAGATGAACATCGTCGGCGCGTGTTTTTCCATGCCGAGATAGTATGCGAGCTTCACACGTTGGTTTTCTCCTCCCGACAGCGTGGAGGAACTTTGTCCCAACTTGATGTATCCCAAGCCCACGTCCTGGAGCGGTTTGAGCAGGCGTACTATCTTCTTCTGATTGTTCGTGCTGAAAAACTCAATGGCCTGATTGATAGTCATGTCCAGAATTTCATATACATTCCTGCCATCATAGCGTACTTCGAGTACGTCGGCTTTGAAACGTTTTCCGTGACAACTCTCACACTCCAGTACGAGGTCTGCCATAAATTGCATCTCAACAGTCACCGTGCCTTCGCCTTTGCATTCCTCGCATCTTCCGCCTTCGGCATTGAAACTGAAGTACGATGCGGTGAATCCCATTTGCTGCGAGAGTGCCTGCTGGGCAAAGAGTTTACGTATTTCGTCCCATGCCTTGACGTAGGTGACCGGGTTTGAACGGCTGCTTTTGCCTATGGGGTTTTGGTCTACGAACTCTATGCCGCTGATGGATTTGATATCGCCGCTTATGCCGGCAAACTCGCCAGGGCGGTCGCTGATTTCGTCAAACTCCCGTTTGAGTGCGTTGTAGAGAATATCGCGTACGAGGGAAGATTTGCCAGAACCAGAGACTCCCGTCACACAGGTCATCACGTTGAGGGGGAATTTTGCATCGATTCCCTTGAGGTTGTTGGCACGAGCCCCCTTGATTTCGATATACTTATTCCAAGATCGTCGTGAGGCAGGAATCTCTATACGTTCTGCCCCAGACAGGTAGTCTTGTGTATGTGAGGGACTCGCACCCTCACCCTTCATAATCATTGCGGCAGGGCCGTTGAACACTACCTCTCCACCGAGCCGTCCTGCATCGGGACCGATATCGATAATCCAATCCGCAGCACGCATTATCTCCTCGTCGTGCTCCACTACGATTACAGTATTGCCGAGGTCGCGTAATTTCTGCAGCACACCGATGAGTTTGTCAGTGTCGCGACTATGCAGACCTATCGAGGGCTCGTCGAGTATGTAAAGACTGCCAACCAATGCGCTGCCCAACGAAGTAGCCAAATTGATGCGCTGGCTCTCTCCGCCTGAGAGCGAATTGCTAAGCCTGTTGAGGGTAAGATACGGCAGACCGACATCGACAAGGAACTTCAGACGATTTCTTATTTCGGTGAGGATTCTTTTTGCTATGGTAAAATCATGCTCGTCAAGGCGCAGACTGTCAAACCACTTCCCAAGTTCATCGACAGGCATTTCGACCAGTTGCGTGATGTTCTTGCCTCCGACCTGTACGTATGTGGCCTCAGGACGCAAACGTCTGCCAAGGCACGCCGGACATGTAGTCTTTCCCCGATAGCGGGCGAGCATCACCCGATTCTGTATCTTGTATTGACCAGCCTGAAGCATATCAAAGAACGCATCAATGCTGATGAGTCCCCACTCGTGTTCTTCGGGGGCGAGGGTCCATCCCTGCGGAATGCTGCCGTCGCTGAGAGGGGTGCCATGCCAAAGCCAGTTACGATCCTCGCGTGACAGCTCGTAGTACGGCTTGTGTATGGGGAAGCCTCTCTCAGAGTTAAAACGTATGAACCATGTTTTCCACTCGCTCATTTTCTCGCCTCGCCAACATTGTACGCAACCATCGTAGAGCGAGAGTGCGCTATTAGGGATTACGAGTTTTTCGTCAATGCCGATTACCTTGCCATAGCCTTCGCATTCGGGGCAGGCTCCGATGGGTGAATTGAAAGCAAAAAGTTGGTCTGAGGGCTCCTGAAAGGTCATGCCGTCAGCTTCGAATGCCGTTGAGAACTTGTGTATGATACCAGAGGGCATGAAGCGCAGCATCATCTCACCCTTGCCTTCATAGAGAGCTGTCTCGCATGAGTCCGCGAGTCGAGAGATGGAGTCATGATCATCGCGCACCGAGAGCCGGTCAACTACAAGATTGACTTCATCGCCCTCACAAGGTTGGCATTCACCTATGGGGATGACTGCACCATTCCACTCCACACGGGCAAAGCCAGCTTTCTGGTACGCTTCTATTCTGGAGGCATCAGCAGGCGCCAGAACCATAAACTTAGTGCCACGAGTATACGAAAGGGCACAATCCACGATGTCCTTTATAGAGTGCTTCTTTACTTCCTGACCGCTGATGGGGCTGAACGTATGCCCCACACGAGCGAAGAGCAGACGCAGATATTCATAAATTTCAGTACTCGTCCCCACGGTAGACCGAGGGTTGCGGCTTGTCACTTTCTGCTCGATGGCGATGGCAGGCGGAATACCCTTGATATAGTCGCACTCAGGCTTGGCCATTCTACCCAAAAACTGACGTGCATAAGCAGAAAGGCTCTCCACATAACGTCTTTGCCCCTCAGCATAGACAGTGTCAAATGCCAAAGATGATTTGCCCGAACCAGACACCCCCGTTACCACAATCAGTTTGTTGCGAGGAATCTCGATGTCTATATTCTTTAGATTATTGACACGTGCGCCCTTTATTTTGATATATTCTTTGCTCATACACAGGCAAATTTACGAAAAAAATACTAACTTTGCCAGCATGAGACACAAATATTGCTACTTTAGACTGTTTTTTACATTATCGTTGCTCGTCATGGGGCTTTTCGCATCTGCACAGCAAAGTGCCGAGTTGGCAGGACTTGAACCTCTTGCCAAGCATCTCGCTGTGTTCGGACGTTCACTGCCGCAGGAACTTACCTTTGTACATACTGACAATACCTGTTACTACGTGGGTGATACCATATACTTCAAGGCTTACGTCAAGCTCTCCACGGGCAAGGTGAGCAATCTCAGCGAGTTGCTCTATGTGGAGCTGCTCGACAATGATGGGTATCTCGTGGAGCGTCAGAATATCCGTCTCACCAATGGTCAGGGACATGGAGCCATAGCATTGCCCGATACGCTCTACGGCGGTTACTATGAATTGAGAGCGTATACTCGCTGGCAACTAAATTGGGGGCGCACTGCACGTGAACATACCGTAAAGGCCAACAAGTGGTTTTACAGCAATCAGATGAGGGATGATTTCTTCCGAGATTACGACAAGTTGTATAGCAGGGTATTTGCCGTCTATGACAAGCCTAAGGTGCCGGGGCAGTTTAGCCAAGGTATGACCACTCGTCCTATGGAGAGATATTTCAAACATGATGCGGCGCCTCCAAAATCTATACTCACCTTTTATCCCGAGGGAGGCAACCTCGTGGCTGGGGCTAAATGTTGTATGGCTTTTGATGCCGTAGATGAGGACGGTCGTCATATCAAGGGCAAACTGAGTGTCTATGATGCCAAGGGACATAAAGTAGCAGAGTCTGCGACGGAGAGTCGAGGGCGCGGGACAGTGGTATTTGACGTCGCAAATGAAGATTACACTGCAGAGTTTGAGTGGAAAGACGGCATCACAGACAAGTTCAACATGCCGAAGGTGCAAGTCGATGGAGTCGCCCTAATGCTTGACATGACAAACGAAGCATCGGGCAAAGTTGTTGTGCGTCTCTCGCGCAAGGGGGCTGCCGCATCTGCTCCTTTGGCATATACGGTCATGACGCATGGGGTATGCCATATCTACAATACCATAGCAGATGCGGGGCAGGAACTTATCGAGATAGACACGTCAAAGTTGCCCTCAGGGGTGGCAGTACTTACTGTGTATGATGAGTATGGGAGGGTGTGGGCCGACCGTATGTTTTTCGTACGTCACGGGGATTTGTCAAGTCATAATGTAGATGTGGCAGGAATCTCTGAGCAAGGCTACGACCCATGCAAGAGGGTAAATCTTTCATTATCGGCTCCCAAGAGCGGAACAGTGTCCGTATCTGTGCGCGATGTCTCATCTTCAGCCAATACATTTGACACGGGCAACATCTTGACCGAGATGCTGCTGGCAAGTCAGATACGCGGCTTTGTGGAGCAGCCCGATTACTACTTCGAGAGCGATGACGTGATTCATCGTCGTGCTTTGGACTTGCTGCTGATGGTGCAAGGGTGGCGCAGATATGACTGGCGTGAGATGTCGCTGCCCAATGCCTTTGTCCCTGCCGAACCTTACGAGAAGTCACAGGTGATAGTGGGGCAGGTGTGTCAGCTGCCTACTGATGATGACAACAGATATTTCGCCTCGAGGACTAACTCTCCCGCAGTAATTGATAGAGAGAGCCAAGATTATCAGGACTATGTGAGCGAGGGGAGTGACAAGTACGACAGAGCTTGTGAAAAACTGTTCTCACCAAGGTTTGTGAGGGACTGGAATGGGTTCAAACTGGCAAAAATGGCAGCTATGGTATTGTATTACGAGCTTGGAGTGAGAGATACGAGTATGGATCTCACTTCGTATTACGCAGAAGTCAAACGACACATCTTCCCTTATATACAGACTCAGGAAGATCAGAACAAGACCTCGGCTGCCAATCTCAAGAATCCTGTCACGGTGCATGCTGAGTTTGTGCTCGACCGCAAGGTGGCCAGTGGTAACGAGCGTGCTGCAGAGGGCGAGATGATGACAGACGAGAGAGGTAACTTTCGTATTCAGGCTCCAGTGTTTAGTGGATACTGCCGTTTTTTCTGCGCTGCGAGCAATCAGGAAAAATGGAAGCAAGGCAAGCCTCATATATGGATAGACGATGCCGAAGTCAATTTTGATGCTGATGGCGAAGGTGGCGATATCAACTATCCTGAATATTATGTGCGTTTCAAGATGCCCTACCCACGCTTTGCAAAGCCCTATACGTACTATCAGACAGCCGAGCCCGAATTGTCGCTGAGTGACAGGCGTACCAATGCAAATGTGGATAATGTCAGGGTATTGGACGAAGTCGTGATTGGCACCACCCGCAATGGTCGTCGCCGCTTCGATTCCTCCAAGCCTGCATTCGTACTTGATGCTTATGATGCTTTTAATGAGATAGTAGATGCTGGCATGTGTCCTGGATATTATGAAGGCGTGGTGAGCTATGCGAGCGATATTGCCAAGACTTATATCGGAGATATGGGTTTGGAACGCAACTGTGACCTGATAGTGAAGTTTAATGGACGCAACCTTGACGATAATATATCGAATGGCGAACTCGCCCGCTATGACCATCTTCATTTTCTCGACAAGGTCTATGTCTACACAGACTTCGCTCCCCGACGTTTGGGAGACCCACATTACGAGCAGAGCAACCAGCCCTCAGTCACCATTGATATTCGCCGCGACATGAGCGGAGGTCAGTACAAGACTTTTCGCGACCGTCAAAAGGTACTGTGGGGATTTTCGGAATGCGTAGACTTTTACAGCCCAGACTATAGCAAATTGCCCTCTCCCGTCTCTGACGATTATCGTCGCACCTTGTACTGGAACCCCAACGTCACCCTTGATGAAAATGGCAAGGCTGAGATTCAGTTCTTCAACAACAGCAGTCACACCAACATCGAGGTCAGCGTAAACGGTCTCACCGCAGACGGTGAGGAACTGGTGAATTAGATTGAGGCTCTTCCTTAAGTTTTACAATGACTTGAATGCTTGAGAGGCCTTGCTGACCATATACATATCAAGAATCGTCATTGCCGCCATGGCTTCTACTACAGGGACAGCCCTTGGCAATACACAAGCATCGTGGCGACCACGAGCTTTGAGTATCGTGGCATTACCCTGTTTGTCTACAGTGTCCTGCTCCATCAGGACCGTAGCTACGGGCTTGAAAGCGACCCTGAAATAAATGTCCTGGCCATTACTTATGCCCCCCTGTATGCCACCGCTGCGATTAGTCTTGAAACCAATCCCCCCATCAGGAGATGGTACAAAGACGTCATTCTGCTCGCTGCCACGCAAGTGCATATTGCCGAAACCCTGGCCATATTCAAAGCCCTTGACAGCATTGATAGAGAGCATACCAGCCCCCAGAGCAGCATGCAGTTTGTCAAAAGCAGGCTCTCCAATACCAATCGGACAACCCTTGATGACACAAGCGATGACGCCACCTATCGTATCTCCAGCCCCCTTCACATCCATGATAAGCTTGGCCATACGCGCCGCAGTCGAAGGGTCGGGACAACGCACATCGTTATCCTCTATACGTGACAAATCATAATCCTGATAAGAGCCAGGCAAAACAATGTCGCCCACCTGCTGAGTGTAGGCCTTGATATCAATGCCCATCTGGCGAAGCACGAGCATGGCAAATGCGCCCCCCACAACACGGCTGATTGTCTCGCGCGCTGACGAACGTCCTCCACCACGATGGTCTCTGATACCATATTTGGAAAAATATGTAAAGTCAGCATGACTCGGTCTAAAGAGGTCGCGCATATTGTCATAGTCATTGCTATGCTGATTGGTATTGCGCACGAGAAAACCTATAGGGCAACCCGTAGTCTTGCCTTCAAACACCCCCGACAATATTTCGACCTCGTCAGCCTCGCGCCTCGCCGTAGTGAGACGACTCTGACCAGGGCGACGGCGAGCCAATTGTGCCTGTACAAAATCAAGGTCCACATCAATGCCCGCAGGCATGCCGTCAATCACTCCACCGATGCCAAGCCCATGACTTTCCCCAAAAGTAGTCAGTCGAAATATATTGCCGAAAGAGTTCATAGAGATAACTTCTTATACGATGTCCAAAAAGAAACAGTTTATTCGCAAGTCCCGTCACAACCGCCGCAGCCACCGCTGCCACAACCGCCACCGCAGCCGCCGCCACCACCGCAGCCGCCACAACCACGAGGTTTCAGATACTGCTGAATCTCCTCATTCGTTGCAAGGCGATTTTCTACCACATGACCCTCAAAAGTAAGCTCTTTGCCAGCCAAAGGGTGATTGAGGTCTACGATGATGCTCTTCTCGTTGATTTTGGCAATCGTGGCGTTAAACTGCTCCCCGGTGTCGTTCATCATCGGTACCACGGCACCCTCATATATACGGTCAGTGTCCAGCTTGCCTTCGATCAAGA
>CALZLQ010000019.1 GCA_945788385.1 uncultured Prevotellaceae bacterium | reverse complement strand
CGTCGTGTACGGCCGGGGGTAGGGTCTCGGCGCATTTGACTCTCACGTAGACGGGTTCTCCAGCGAGGTCGTCGTGTGCAAGTGGACCGAGTTTGTTCGAGAAGCGAAAGAGTACAGTCTGATCATGTTGCGCATCGGGGGTGTACTGAAGGGTGAAGACGTGGGTGGATTTCATCACGGTGCCGCAGAACAGGCTTGTGTAGGCTGCTTCTTGCTCGTCGAGCTTGTTTATCATAAGTTTCAGCTGCTCTCCGTCTTTTGGGGTATTGTCGGCCTCGCCGCGTATGAGGGCGTTGCGCGACTCGCGTATATCGTAGATTTCTTGTGCCACGAGCTCAGCGAGCTTTGAGGGCGAGGTAGCCTGGAGCATCTCCCTGTTCATGAGCTTGCGGGGGTCGCAAGGGGTTGGTGCCGCCTTGCCTTGGGGCAGGGCTGGCATGAGGGTCTCGGTGATGTCGGCGTTGATGCCGAGTATGATGCCCTCACTGCTGAGACTGACGAGGGGGGCTACCGTGCGCCCTTTCAGTGCTATGCTGTATGCCTTGGCTTTGTCGGGGACTCCGTAGGGGTGTAACTGTATGTCTGTAATGCTCCATCGCTCTGAAGGCTCGGAGGGGGCGTCGTTGATACGCATATACTTGAAGGCGTACTGGTTAAGTTCGCCTGGGATTTGTCTCTCTCTCTCGACTGTGACTGCTATGCGCAGGGCAGTACGGGGCAGATAGTAGCACACGCCCTCGATGGTAGAGCCCGGGACGAAGGGGCTGACTTGTGTCTGTGCGGCGGCTGTGTGGGGAATGCAGATTGTCATGGCAAGGGCAACACTTATGCAGGCAAATGTGTGTTTCATATTGCATTTTTTTAATATTTACGTGGCAAATATACAAAATTATTTCGTAACTTTGGCGCAAATAAGCTGACATTTCCTTTCAACTGATTATCATGAATACGATAAAGGTCCTGGACCGCGAATTTTATCCGAGTATTTCGGAGGAGCAAATCAAGGAGGCTGTATGCCGTGTGGCGGCTCAAATCAATGCGGACTATGCCGGCCGCGAGCCTGTCTTTCTCGCCGTGCTGAACGGCTCGTTTATGTTTGCTGCCGACCTCATGCGCGAGGTGACGTTGCCTTGCCAAATCTCGTTCGTCAAGCTGGCTTCGTACGTGGGCACGTCGTCTACGGGAACGGTACGCGAGGTGATTGGCTTAGGTACGGATATTACTGACAGGGATGTCATTATCGTGGAGGACATCGTGGAGAGTGGCATCACGATGGCTCACATGATAGAGACTCTGCGCGCCCAGAATCCTCGCAGCATCAATGTATGCTCTTTCTTCGTCAAGCCCGAATGCCTGCAGGTAGAGCTTGACATACGCTATGCTGCCATGGAGATACCTAATGACTTCATCTTGGGCTATGGTCTGGACTACAACGGCTATGGCCGCAACTTGAAGCAGGTCTATACTCTATGTTAGGTCTTACCTCAAAAAAAATTATAAACAAACAAGATAAAACAGTATGACAAACATCATTATTTTCGGTGCTCCAGGCTCAGGCAAGGGTACCTATAGCGACGAGATTGTCAAGAGATATGGCATGGGGCACATCAGCACCGGCGACGTGTTGCGCGCTGAGATTAAGGCTGGCACGGAGCTTGGCAAGACTGCCAAGCAGTATATCGACAACGGCCAACTCTTGCCAGACAGTCTGATGATTGACATTTTGGCAAGCACCTATGATGCTCTGCCTAAGGGTCAGGGAGTAATCTTCGATGGTTTCCCCCGCACGATTGCTCAGGCTGAGGCTCTCAAGGCTATGCTTGCTGAGCGTGGCGATGACATGGGTGTGATGATAGAGCTCATCGTCGACGAGGAGACTCTCCTCGCACGTCTTCTGAACCGCGCTGTCGAGCAGGGACGCGCTGACGACAACGAGGAGACTATCAAGAAACGTTTCGCTGTATACCACGCACAGACCGAGCCTTTGGCTGAGTGGTTTGAGGGCGAGGGTATTCGTCACACTTTCACTTGGAAGGGCGAGAAGGAGCTGATGCTGGGCGAAATCTTCGACTTCCTCGATAAGCTGTAATCACTGATGGCTGAATCCAACTTTGTCGACTATGTGAAAATCATCTGCCGCTCCGGCAAGGGGGGCAGAGGTTCCATGCATATGCACCGCGCTAAGTATGCCCCGAATGGGGGGCCTGACGGCGGCGATGGTGGCAGGGGTGGTCATGTCATACTGCGCGGCAATCACAACTACTGGACTCTCTTGCATCTGCGCTATGACCGCCATGTCTTTGCCACTCATGGAGGCAATGGTGGCAAGTGTGGTTCGACGGGGGCTAATGGCGAGGACCGCTACATCGATGTCCCTTGCGGAACGGTGGTGTACAATGCCGAGACGGGAGAGTATATCTGCGACGTGACAGAGGACGGACAGGAGGTGATGCTGCTCAAGGGCGGTCGTGGCGGTCGTGGCAACATGCATTTTGCCACTGCCACGAATCAGGCTCCACGCTATGCCCAGCCCGGCGAGCCTATGCAGGAACTCACCGTCATCATGGAGCTCAAGCTGCTCGCCGACGTGGGGCTCGTAGGTTTCCCTAATGCCGGCAAAAGCACGCTGCTCTCCACCCTGTCGAGCGCGAAGCCCAAGATAGCAGGCTATCCGTTTACTACTATGGAGCCTTCGCTCGGTATAGTGCCTTATCGCAATGGACAATCGTTTGTCATGGCTGACATTCCCGGCATCATCGAGGGCGCGAGCGAGGGAAAGGGGCTCGGCTTGAGATTTCTGCGTCATATCGAGCGCAACTCTCTGCTGCTTTTCATGGTGCCCGGCGATACTGACGATATCAAAAAGGAATACGAGATTCTGCTCGGCGAGCTTCGCAAGTTCAATCCTGACATGATGGACAAGCAGCGCGTACTGGCCATCACGAAGAGTGACCTTCTCGACGAGGAGTTGCAGCAAATGCTCTCCGAAGACCTGCCTGACGACCTCCCCGTGGTCTTTATCAGCGCAGTGGCGCAGCGTGGTCTCACAGAGCTGAAAGACAAACTTTGGGAGTCACTCAACAACGAGAGCAACAAGCTCGCCGCCATCTCTCATCAGGAGAGCATCGTTCATCGCAGCAAGACGCCGCTTGCCCTACAAAGCGAGATGCAGGCTGAGGGCGAAGATGACGACATCGAGATACTCGACGAGGACGAATACGAAATCGAAGACTTCGACGAAGAGGACTGGGACTGAGTATTGCTTTTCCCCACTTTCTATGTCCTCACTTTTCTCTCAAGAGACAAGTCAATGACCGATTAGGGCTTAAAAACCTAATCGGTCATTAACGTTATGATGATACGATATTTTAGCAGTCGTTGTCATTATCTCAAACAGTGTTCGTCAGTCGTTGGAGTAGTCAGCGAGGAGTTTGCGGTATACGCTCAGTATCGTGCTCTTGCGTATGAAGCCTACGAAGACTCCGTCAGCATCGACTACGGGGAGTGTCCACGCCTTGGTGTCGTCAAAAATCTTCACTATCCTGTCCATACTATCGTCTACGCGCAACATGGCTGCGGGTTGCGCCATGAGTTGGTGTACTCGGAGTTGCAGAAAGAGCTCCGGTCTGAACACCACGTGACGTATGTCGTCGAGGTATACCACGCCAATGAGCTGCAACTGACGATTGACCACGGGGAAGACATGGTTCTTGCTCGTGGCGACTTGGTTGGCTACGTCTCCGAGAGTCATGTCGGCATAGAGGTATTTGTCGTAATGCTGTATGACTGAGTCCATGCTCATGAGCGTGAGTATGGAGCGGTCTGTGTGGTGCGTGAGCAACTCGCCGCGCTGTGCCAAACGCATGGCATATATGCTGTGAGGCTCAAAGAGCTTGATGGTGAGGTAGGCACATACTGAGACCATCATCAGAGCCAAGAAATGGTTGTAGCCGCTGGTCAGCTCTGCAATGAGGAAGATGCCTGTGAGGGGTGCGTGCATCACTCCGCTCATGAGTCCGCACATGCCCAGGAGAGCAAAGACGTTCTCGGGGACATAGAGGTCTGAGGGCAGATAGGTGTTCCACACCCGTGCGAAGACAAAGCCTGCTATACAGCCGAGGAAGAGTGAGGGTGCGAATATTCCGCCGCAGCCTCCACCTCCGTTGGTAGCGGTCGAGGCGAATACTTTTGCCAAGATGACCATGACGAGGTATACGAGCAGCAGCCTGCTCTGCCCAGCAAAGAGCGAGCCGTTCATGGCGGAATCCCAGTCTGCCGCAGAACGGCCGTTGAGGAGCAGTTCTATCAAGTCGTAGCCTTCGCCATAGAGCGAAGGAAAGAGGAAGATTGTCACAGCGAGTATGGTCGAGCCGAGCAGGTATTTCTGCGTCTGTCCGCTGATGCCCATGCGTTGTTTCGCACCGAGGGTGCGGAATTTGCCTTCAAGCCAGTTCATAGTACGTGTGAAATACAGTGCTACCAATCCGCACACTATGCCTAACATGAGACAGGCTGGAGTGCGGCTCACCGCAAGCACTTCGGTCTGGCTGAACTGGAAGGTGGAGCCTGTGCCTGAGACGGCAAAGGTGACGGCGGCAGCCGTCACGCAACTAATCAGCAGGGGCAGGAGTGACGACATGGTCAAGTCTATCATGAGCACCTCGAGCACGAAGACCAGACCTGCTATGGGGGCTTTGAATATACCCGACACCGCTCCCGCCGCACCGCAGCCTACGAGTAGCATCATCTGCTTGTCGGTGAGGCGAAACATTCGTCCGAGGTTGCTGCCTATGGCGCTGCCTGTGAGGACAATGGGGGCCTCGGCTCCGACGCTGCCGCCGAATCCAATGGTGACGGCCGAGGCGACGACGCTCGTCCAAGTGTTGTGGAGCTTGATTTTGCTCTGCTTGCGCGCTATGGCAAAGAGTATCTTTGTCACTCCGTGGCCGATATCGTCCTTGACTATATATTTGATGAAGAGCAGGGTCAGCAGGATTCCGACAGCGGGGAAAACGAGGTAGAGCCAGTTTGCCCCCACGTCGCTGAAATTGTAGGTGAGGAGAAACTGTATCTCGTGGATTATCCACTTCAACACGATGCCCGCAGCGGCTGCTCCGAGACCTACCACAAATGCTATGACCAACAGAAATCTGTCATCAGCCAAACGATCCAAATGTCTGTGACGCCACCATAGCATAGCTGCCACTATATCACGCCCTTTCATCTCTCTCTTATATGTTATACTTACCAAGATCTACCTCAACACCTTTACCTGACAGTCGTGCCCAAGCTTTATGATGCTACTCGGCTGCCGAGCCACATTGTCGCCGCGCCTGAACGAACAGACATAGTCTACGGCGTCGAGTATTTCCTGAGGTATCTCTCTGTATGTCCTTGCCACAGGCATTCCGCTGATATTGGCACTCGTGCTGACCAGAGGTTTCTGCAGGCGATAACATATATCGTGCGAGAACTGGTCGCGTGTCACCCTGACACCCAGACTGCCGTCTGCAGCAATCAGACTTGGAGCCACACCCTGAGCTCCATCGAGTATGATCGTCAGGGGCGAGGTGGCAGTATCAAACAAGTCCCATGCCACATCGGGCACGCTGCGGAAATACCGCTGTATACGGTCAGCTTTGTCGACCAGGCATATCATGGCCTTGGCTTCGCTTCGCCTCTTTATCTCATATATACGGCGTACAGATTCCTCACACGTGGCATCGCAACCTATACCCCATACCGTATCCGTAGGATAGAGTATCACGCCGCCACCTCTCAGAGTCTCGACGGCATTCTTGATGTCAATCTCGCAATTCATAGTCAAAATTCGCTCGTAAAGTGGAACCTCAAATGTTCAAAATCCTGCTGCGCCATACTCAGCACATAGCCGCTGTCTGCGAGAAAGACATCACGCCCCTCGCGGTCTTTTGCCATATACTGGTACTTGCGTTTCTTGAAATTCTCCAGCTCTGTCTCATATCCGGGCTCGCAACTTACCCAGCATGCCTTGTGCAGCGATACGGGCTCCCAACGACACTTGGCGTTGTACTCGTTTTCCAGACGATACTGTATGACCTCAAACTGCAGCTGGCCTACGGTACCGATAATCTTGCGCCCGTTGAACTGGTTGACAAAGAGCTGTGCCACACCCTCATCCATGAGTTGCGAGATGCCCTTTTCGAGCTGCTTCGTCTTCATCGGGTCGGCATTCTCGATATACTTGAACATCTCCGGTGAGAACGAGGGCAGTCCGCGGAAGTGCAGGCACTCTCCCTCGGTCAGCGTATCTCCAATCTTGAAGACTCCGTTGTCGGGCAGACCTACGATATCGCCCGGCCATGCCTCGTCAATCGTCTCTTTGCGCTGCGCCATAAACTGTGTGGGCGAGGAGAAACGCAGGGTCTTGCCATTGCGCACATGCAGATAGGGTGCATTGCGTACGAACTTGCCCGAACATACCTTGCAAAAAGCTATACACGAACGATGGTTCGGGTCGATGTTGGCTGTAATCTTGAAGACGAAGCCTGTAAACTTTGACTCCTCAGGCTTCACCTCACGCTCCTCAGCCATGACAGGGCGCGGATAGGGTGCTATCTTGACAAAGCAGTCGAGCAATTCCTGCACGCCAAAGTTGTTGAGAGCCGAGCCGAAGAATACCGGTGCTGTGTCACCACTCAGATACAGCCCTCCTCCGCCTACGACCTCTTCTACCGTAGGATATACACCCTCTATCATCTCAAGGTCTTCGCGCAGTTTTGCTGCGTCCTGTTCCCCGACAGCCTCGTCGAGCTCGCTGCTACTGATATCCACCCTGACCTTCTCGGTCACCTTTTGCTTGTCAGACTGAAACAGGTTGAGGTTCTGCTCATAGATGTTGTATACGCCCTTGAATCTCTGTCCCTGGTTGATAGGCCATGACAGGGGGCGCACATGTATCTGCAGTTCCTCCTCAAGCTCATCGAGCAAGTCAAAAGGGTCACGCCCCTCGCGGTCCATCTTGTTGACAAAGATAATCACCGGAGTCTTGCGCATACGGCACACGTTCATCAGTTTGCGCGTCTGAGCCTCCACACCCTTGGCGCTATCCACCACTATAATCGCCGAATCCACGGCAGTAAGCGTGCGGAATGTATCTTCAGCAAAATCTTGGTGACCAGGAGTGTCGAGAATGTTCACCTTGTAGCCCTCGTAGTCAAACTCCATCACCGATGTCGTCACCGAGATACCACGCTGCTTCTCGATTTCCATCCAGTCACTCGTGGCCGTTTTCTTGATTTTATTGCTCTTCACGGCACCAGCCACCTGTATCTGTCCGCCAAAAAGCAACAGTTTCTCAGTCAGAGTAGTCTTACCTGCATCAGGGTGCGAAATAATGGCGAAGGTACGCCTTCTTGATATTTCTTCAGTCATTTCTATTGTTGATTATCCGCTAACATATTAAGAAAATTGCTAATCGCAGAGATTGCGGCAGCAGTCTCCGTATTGACAGGCCTGTTCTGCATCTTGAGCAATGTGAAGCCATACAAAGCATCAAGGCAGACCTCCAACTCAGACTTCATCTTGCCGTTACCCTTTTGGCGCAGCTCTACGATAAAAGGCAGAGCCTTATAGTAAGCCGCGCTGTAAAACGGCATTTTCTCGTCTGAGAGCAGCTCCCTGTGGCGGTCTGCAAGCAAGAATATCGTGTTCTTGACCACTTGTACATGACCGCGCTCCATGCAGCCCTCCTCCCTCATCATTCTGACAAGACCATCATACCAGCCCAAGGCCTCCTCCAATTCCTCGTCGTCATAGTCAAAGCGAGGCAGATACGACTCAGCCAAAGCCTCCACATCAAAGTCATACGACCTTATGACATCCTCCACCTGATACATATACATCAAGTACGCCACCAGATTCTGTTTTCTCAATTTCTTAGCAACAAACATATTTTCATTCAAAAAACAATGAATTCACCACTCAACGCCATATAGAAAGTCATCCCCAGCCCCAAAAGCGAAGCCACGATGACCACCATGCCTATCACACGATTTATAGAGCGAATCGTACAGATTTGAAATCGGCCCCTCACCTTGTCAATCACCAAAGTCAGCCCAAACCACCACAGCAGAGCCCCCGCAAAAATAGCGATATACCCAAGCCCTTGTTCCCAATAATGGTCAGGCGCGACAAAGTTGAACCTCGTCATCAGAGCCATGAAGAGCAATACAATCAAAGGGTTGGAAAACGTCACGAGAAAACCTGTCACCGCATTATGCATCAGCGTGCCGCGATTCGTGCCGCTCACATGCATATTCTTTGTAGGGTCAGACACATAGGTGTAAACACCGAAAGAGAGCAAGAGCAGACTCCCGAATAGTCTAAGCCAAAGCATATTGCCCGGTCTTTCTATAAACTCCATGACGAAACTGATGCCAATGAGCGACACCGCCGCATAAATCAAGTCCGACACGGCAGCACCCAGCCCAGTCACCATACCGAACCAACGCCCCTTATTGAGAGTACGCTGCACCGTCAGAATCCCCACAGGACCCATGGGAGCACTCGCTATCATCCCCACCAAAAGCCCCTTGATGACAAGCTCTAAAGTATCAACAGGTTGAATCCACATAATTTTACGTTCGCAAAGTTAACGAAAAAACATCATTTTTCAGCACGAAACATGTAAAATACATCGAAAAGCATTGAATATTGCAGATAAAAATGTTAACTTTGCCCAAAGAGACCACAAAAAAAGCCATAAAACCTAAAACAAACAACGATATGAAAGACAAACCCTATGTAATCGGCCTCGACCTCGGAGGCACCAACTCAGTATTCGGCATCGTCGACAAAGAAGCCAAAATCGTCAGCACAGTATCAGTCCCCACCGCAGGACACGGCACCGCCGACAACTATGTCAAGAACTGCACCGCTGCCCTCATGCCTCTCATCGAGGAAGTCGGCGGCATCACCAAGATAAAAGCCATGGGCATCGGAGCCCCCAATGCCAACTACTACAGCGGCTGCATCGAAGACGCCCCCAACCTTGAGTGGCGTGGCAACATACCTCTGGTCAAGATGTTCCAGGAGAGCCTCGGCATCCCCGTAGTGATGACAAACGACGCCAATGCTGCAGCAATCGGCGAGATGACCTACGGAGCAGCCCGCGGCATGAAGAACTTCATCGAGATTACCCTCGGCACAGGTGTAGGCTCAGGCATCGTAGTCAACGGCCAGCTCATCTACGGCAGCGACGGCTTTGCAGGCGAGTTAGGTCACGTCATCGTCGAGAAGAACGGACGCGACTGCGGCTGTGGCCGCAAAGGTTGCCTGGAGTGCTACTGCTCAGGCACAGGCATAGCACGCAGCGCCCTTGAGAAGCTCGCCAACTCACGCAAGCCCAGCGTACTGCGAGAGAAACTCAACTCCAAGCTCGAAGCCAAAGACGTACACCTCTCAGCACAAGACGGCGACGAACTCGCCCTCGAAATCCTCGCCGACACAGGCCGCCGCCTCGGTGAAGCCTGCGCCAACTTTGCAGCATTCTGCAGCCCCGAAGCCTTCATCTTCTTCGGAGGTCCCACACGCGCAGGCGAGCTCCTCATGTCACACATACGCAACGCCTACGACGAAAACGTCCTCTTCGTCTACAAAGGCAAAGCTAAGATTCTCCTCTCAGAACTCGACGGAGCCAGCGCAGCCGTACTCGGAGCCAGCGCACTCGGCTGGGAGATTTAAGACACTGAGGATCTTGAGCGATTCGAGATTCCAAAATTCTCAGAGGTTCTAAAAAATCCAAGCTATTGAGAAATTCGAGATTTCAAAGTTCTCAGAATTCCTAAAAATCCAAGCTATTGGGAGATTCGGGATTCTAAAGTCTCGAAATTATGAGATTCTAAAATTATAAAATCCTTGAGGTCTTGAGGTTATGGGCTCCCCCAATCGTGAGGGAAAAACCATACCCCAAGACCTTAACCATGAAATTTTCACCCCTACAAAAACAGCCATTCCCCTGCCAATACATATCTTTTCCAATAATAGGCACTCTTTTTTTCCTCATTAAAGCAAAATCTCACGAATTTTATATAAATTTGCACGCGAAAACAAGAATATATATACGCGGATATGGCAATTTCATTTTTCAAAACCGAGAACGGTAGCATCATCGCAACCGAGAGCAAACACCCCCTCTGTGAGGAAGACATCCAAAAACTCTGCTGGCTGTACGGACAAGCCCAAAGGCAACAAGGCGACACCCTCGAAGGAATATACGTAGGGCCACGTCGCGAGATGGTCACCCCATGGAGTACAAATGCAGTAGAGATAACCCAAAACATGGCCATCGACGGCATCACACGCATCGAAGAATACTTCCCCGTAGAAAGCACCGATGCAGATTACGACCCCATGCTCCAACGCATGTATAAAAACGGCCTCGACCAAAACATCTTCACCATCGACATCGAGCCCCAGCCCATACAGCAGATTACTGACCTCGAATCATACAACGAGCAAGAAGGCCTCGCCCTCAGCCCCGAAGAGATAACCTACCTACACAAAGTAGAAAGCCAGCTCGGACGCCCACTCACAGACTCCGAAGTCTTCGGCTTCGCCCAGATCAACTCCGAACACTGCCGCCACAAGATATTCGGAGGCACCTTCATCATCGATGGCGAAGAAAAAGAGTCAAGCCTCTTCCAGATGATCAAGAAGACCACCCAAGAAAATCCCAACAACATCATCTCCGCCTACAAAGACAACGTAGCCTTCAGCCGCGGTCCGCTCATCGAGCTTTTCACCCCAGGAGACCACTCCAAGCCCGACTACTTCCGCACCAAGCAAGTAGAAAGCGTCATATCACTCAAAGCCGAGACCCACAACTTCCCCACCACAGTCGAGCCCTTCAACGGAGCCAGCACAGGCACAGGTGGCGAGATACGCGACCGCATGGGAGGCGGAGTAGGCTCCATGCCCATAGCAGGCACCGCTGTCTACATGACCTCATATCCCCAAGAACACTACATCCCAGCCCGTCCCTGGCTTTACCAGACCCCAGAGCAGATACTCACCAAAGCCTCCAATGGAGCCAGCGACTTCGGCAATAAATTCGGACAGCCCCTCATCGCAGGCTCAGTGCTCACCTTCGAACACAAAGAAAGCGACACCGACGCCACCTATGCCTACGACAAAGTCATCATGCTCGCAGGCGGAGTAGGCTACGGCACACGTCGCGACTGTCTCAAAGGACAGCCCCAGCCAGGCAACAAAGTCGTAGTCATGGGCGGCGACAACTACCGCATCGGTCTCGGCGGCGGCTCCGTATCATCAGTCGAGACAGGCCGATACAGCAGCGGCATCGAGCTCAACGCCGTACAACGCGCCAACCCCGAGATGCAGAAACGCGCCTACAACGTAGTCCGCGCCCTCTGCGAAGAAGACACCAACCCCATCGTCTCCATTCATGACCACGGTTCTGCAGGCCACGTCAACTGCCTCAGCGAGCTCGTCGAAGAATGCGGAGGACTCATCCATATGGACAAGCTCCCCATCGGCGACAAGACACTTTCAGCCAAAGAAATCATCGCTAACGAGTCGCAGGAACGCATGGGCCTGCTCATTGACGAAAAAGCAATAGAACACGTACAAAAGATAGCAGACCGCGAACGAGCCCCCATGTACACCGTAGGTGAGACCACAGGGCAAGGTCGCTTCACCTTCGAACAAGCAGACGGCACACGTCCTTTCGACCTCGCCGTTGAGCAAATGTTCGGCTCGTCACCCAAGACCATCATGGTCGACAAGACCGTCGCACGCAAATACAGCGTAGCTACCTACCCACAACACATTGACCAGCAATGGCTCGACGACACCCTCGCCAGCGTGCTGCGTCTCGAAGCCGTAGCCTGCAAAGACTGGCTCACCAACAAAGTAGACCGTTGCGTCAGCGGCCGCGTAGCCCGACAGCAATGCCAAGGCCAACTCCAGCTCCCCCTGAGCGATTGCGGAGCCGTCAGCCTCGACTACCGCGGTGAGAAAGGAATCGCCACAGCCATAGGCCACGCCCCACAAGCAGCCCTCGCAGACCCCGCAGCAGGTAGCGTACTATCCGTAGCAGAGTCCCTCACCAACCTCGTATGGGCACCCCTCGCAGTAGGCGAAGACCGAGGAGCCAGCGCCCTCGACAGCGTCAGCCTCTCAGCAAACTGGATGTGGCCCTGCCGCTCACAAGAAGGCGAAGACGCACGACTCTACACCGCCGTCAAAGCCCTCAGTGACTTCTGCTGTGCCCTCCACATCAACGTCCCCACAGGCAAGGACTCCCTCTCAATGACACAGAAATACCCTGACGGTCAGAAAGTAATCTCGCCAGGCACCGTTATCGTCAGCGCAGGCGGTGAAGTCAGCGACATCAAGAAGATAGTCAGCCCCGTCATTCAGACCAACAAGGCAAGCCGTCTCTACCACGTCGATCTCTCGTTCGACACCCTGCAACTCGGAGGCTCAGCCCTCGCCCAGAGCCAAGGCAAAGTGGGCAGCGATGTCCCCACAGTACGCGACCCCGAATACTTCCGCGACGCCTTCCTCGCCCTGCAACAACTCGTCAGTCAAGGCCTCATACTCGCAGGCCACGACATTAGCGCAGGTGGTCTCATCACCACCCTCTTAGAAATGACCTTCGCCAACCCCAACGGAGGCCTCGACATCGACCTGAGCAAACTCCGCGGCACACACATCGTCAATGCTCTCTTTGCCGAGAACCCCGGCGTAGTCATCCAAGTTGCCGATGAAAAAGCGCCCCAAGTCAAGAAGATACTCGAAGACGCAGGCGTAGGCTACCTCAAGATAGGACAACCTAGCACCCAGCGCACCATACACATCAAGAAAGACTCTCAAGAGTTCGACCTCGACATCAACCAACTGCGCGACATCTGGTACGAGACTTCATACCGCATGGACACCCGACAAAGCTTCCACGGCAAAGCCAAAGAACGCTACGACAACTACGCCCACGTCCCCGTAGAGCCCAGCTTCGGCTCCTTCACAGGCAAGCTCAGTAGCTACGAAGCAAGCCACGAACACACAAGCGACACCCCACGCCCACGAGCCGCTGTCATACGCGAGAAAGGCACCAACTCAGAGCGCGAGATGGCCTACGCCTTCTACCTCGCAGGCTTCGACGTCCGCGACGTCACCATGACCGACCTCATCACAGGACGCGAGACCCTTGACGACATCAGCCTCATAGCCTTCTGCGGAGGCTTCTCCAACTCTGACGTACTTGGCAGTGCCAAAGGCTGGGCAGGAGCCTTCCTCTACAACCCAAAAGCCAAAGAAGCCCTTGACCGCTTCTATTCACGCCCAGACACCCTCTCATTCGGAGTCTGCAACGGCTGCCAGCTCATGATTGAGCTCGGTCTCATCAACAACGACCACGCAGTCAGCGATGCCCGCAGCTACGCCCAGATGCTGCACAACGATTCACACAAGTTCGAAAGCACCTATGTCGGGCTCCAGATACCACACAACAACAGCGTCATGTTCGGTAGCCTCTCAGGCCTCACCATAGGCACATGGGTAGCCCACGGCGAAGGCAAATTCCGTCTCCCCCTCGACGAGAGCCAATACCACATCTGCGCCAAGTTTGCCCACCACGCATACCCAGGCAACCCCAACGGCTCAGACTACGACGTAGCAGCCATCTGCTCCGCTGACGGACGACACCTCGCCATCATGCCACACCCAGAGCGCACCATCTTCCCCTGGCAATGCGGTTACTACCCCGAAGAGCGCAGACACACAGACCAAGTCACCCCATGGTTTGAAGCCTTCGTCAACGCACGCCGTTGGATAGAAGAAAGGATGTAAGCCCACACACACGATGCTAAAACTCTTTCTCACATTCTCAAGGATCGGACTCTTCACCATAGGCGGCGGATATGCCATGATACCACTCATCCGCCGCACTGTGGTCGAAGACCACCAATGGATAGACGACGACGAACTCATGGACCTCATCGCCGTAGCACAGTCATGCCCCGGAGTCTTCGCCATCAACATCAGCATCTTCATAGGCTACAAACTACGCGGCATCAGCGGAGCCCTCTCCGCCGCCATAGGCACCGCCCTACCCTCGTTTGTCATCATCCTCGGCATCGCCATCTTCTTCCAGCAGTTCAGACACAACCCCTACGTCGAGAAAGCCTTTTGGGGCATACGCCCCGCCGTTGTAGCCCTCATCGCCACTCCCGTCTTCAAGATGGCCCAGACAGCCCATATCACAAGGCGCAACATCTGGATTCCCATCATCTCAGCCCTCCTCATCTGGCTCGTAGGCATCTCGCCCGTCTACATCATACTAATCGCTGGCATCGCAGGCTACACCTATGGTCAACTCATAAAATAAGCCCACCACGCACACTCACAAAACATGATCATCTTCCTCCAACTATTCCTCACATTCTTCCAGATAGGCCTCCTCGGCTTCGGAGGCGGTTATGCCATGCTCTCGATGATCCAAGGCGAAGTCGTCACCAAATACCAATGGCTCACCACCGGAGAGTTTACCGACATCGTCGCCATCTCACAGATGACTCCCGGCCCCATCGGCATAAACTCCGCCACCTACGTAGGCTACACCGCTATCGTCAACGCCGGCTACCCCACGTGGGCAGGAGTGATAGGCTCCTTCCTTGCAACCTTTGCAGTCATCCTCCCCAGCTTCATACTCATGATACTCATCAGCGCATTCCTCATGCGCTACAAGAACCACCCCATCGTCGAAAACATCTTCCAAGGCCTTCGCCCAGCCGTAGTCGGTCTGCTCGCCGCCGCCGCCCTCGTGCTATGCAGCGCAGAAAACTTCGGCACCCCCGACACTCCCTGGCGATTCACCATCAGCCTCAGCCTCTTCGCCTTCGCCCTCATAGGTCAGCAAGTCTACAAGCTGAACCCCATACTCCTCATCCTCCTCTGCGCCGCAGCAGGAATATTAGTATTTTAGAGAGAATAGGCTCTTTTAGAGAGAAAGCACCGCAACCTCCAATCGCA
>CALZLQ010000018.1 GCA_945788385.1 uncultured Prevotellaceae bacterium | reverse complement strand
AGCGCGCGTGCTCCATAGAAGTAGTGCATCGGACGCTTGCGGTCTTCGTCTTTGATGCCATGTCCTTTGAGCATGTGCATAATCTGAGCACGTAGTGGTGCCATACCGGCTCCACCTCCTACCCATATCATCTCGCGACCTGTGCCATACTCTGGACGGAACTCTCCGTAAGGACCTGACATGGTAACCTTGTCGCCCGGCTTGAGGCTGAAGATGTATGACGATGCTATACCTGGGTTTACGTCCATGAAGCCTGGGCCTTGATCTTTTGGCTTGAATGGAGGCGTTGCGATACGCACATTGAGGGTGATGATGTCGCCCTCATCGGGATAGTTGGCCATAGAATAGGCACGAATCGTTGCTGTAGGATTCTGACACTTGAGCCCGAAGAGGCCGAACTTCTGCCATGCCGGAAGGTATGTGTCGCCGATGAGGCTCTTGTCGAAGTCCTTGTCGTAGTCGATGCAGTCGAATGCAGGAATCTTGATCTGTGCGTATGAACCGGGCTCGAAGTCCATATGCTCGCCTGGAGGCAGTGCAACTTTGTATTCCTTGATAAAGGTTGCCACGTTGCGGTTGCCGATAACGGTGCACTCCCACTCCTTTACGCCCATGACTGAGTCGTCGACTTTCACTTCGAGGTCGCCCTTGACTTTGCACTGACAGCCAAGACGCCAGTTCTCTTTGATTTGCTTGCGGGTGAAGTGTCCTTTCTCTGAGTCAAGTATCTCTCCTCCTCCTACAGGGACTTGGAGCTTACACTGACCGCATGAG
The DNA here is from genome assembly GCA_945788385.1 of uncultured Prevotellaceae bacterium. Classification (GTDB taxonomy): domain Bacteria; phylum Bacteroidota; class Bacteroidia; order Bacteroidales; family Bacteroidaceae; genus Physcousia. The sequence goes on along the minus strand of CALZLQ010000018.1, from coordinate 14,289 downwards.
CCTTTGCCACCACATGCGCTAGGCAAGAATATGCCTTCTTGACTGAGGGTGCTGAGCAGTGAGCCTCCCTGACCTACGGAAAGTTTCTCCTTGCCATTGATGGTTACGGTAACGTTGCCACTGGGTGACAGGTATGTCTTAGCAATGAGCAGGATGGCTACCAACACGAGGATGATGACCAGAAATACTGCAATGCTTGATAAAATCAAATTCATATCCATTGTATATTCCTCCTGTTATTTTAGATGTTAAGACCTGAGAAGCACATGAAGGCGAGTGCCATCAATCCTACGGTGATGAAGGTGATACCGAGACCCTGCAGAGGCTTGGGGACATCGGTGTATGCCATCTTCTCGCGAATGGCGGCAAGACCTACTATGGCCAAAAGCCAGCCGATACCACTACCGAGGGCATATGCTATACAGTCACCTACTCCGCCTATGAACTGGGCGTTGGTTGGCTCCATACCGATACGCTGCTGCATGAAGAGTGATGCTCCCATGATAGCGCAGTTTACAGCAATCAAGGGCAGGAAGATACCGAGTGAAGCATAGAGTGAGGGGCTGAAACGCTCTACTATCATCTCTACGAGCTGGACCATACCTGCTATGACTGCGATGAATAGGATAAATGCCAAGAATGAGAGGTCAACACCTTCAACAATACAGTCTGGGCCAAGCACCTTGGTCTGAAGAAGATAGTCTACGGGTACTGTGACGAGCAACACGAAGGTGACTGCTACGCCGAGACCTAAAGCTGTCTTTACATTCTTTGACACGGCAAGGTATGAACACATACCGAGGAAGAATGCAAAAATCATATTGTCCACAAAGATTGAGCGGACGAAAAGTGAAATCATGTGTTCCATATTACTTCTCCTCCTTGTTTAATGAGCGGTGTGCCCATATTACACAACCAACGATGATAAGTGACATAGCTGGCATCACCATCATACCGTTGTTCATATAGCCTGCCTCGTAGAGTGCGTCGGGTACTACTTGGAAGCCGAGCAGCTTGCCCGAGCCAAACAGCTCACGTACGAAACCTACCGCTACGAGTACCCAAGCATAACCCAGTCCATTGCCTATGCCATCAAGCAAGGATGACCACGGCCCGCTCTGCATTGCAAAGGCTTCGAGACGACCCATAAGGATACAGTTGGTAATGATGAGGCCGACGTAGACGCTAAGCTGTACGCTGACATCGTAGACAAAGGCCTTAAGAAGCTGGCTGACGATGGTCACGAGTGTGGCTACGACAACGAGCTGCACGATGATACGTATACGGTTGGGGATGGTCTTGCGCAGAAGCGAGATGACCAGATTGGCAACCGCTGTGATAACTGTCACACTCAAGCCCATGATGATGGCTGGCTTGAGCTGGCTTGTCACAGCCAACGCCGAACAGATACCGAGCACCTGTACGGTGACTGGGTTGTTGAGATTCAGCGGGCTTGAGAATGCTGCCTTATTCTCGTCTGAAAATAATTTCATATTCTTTGTTCCTCCTTATTTATTGTTAATGAATGAGAGGTATGCAGAGAGGCCGTCCTTGACCATGGCTGCAACGCCATTGCTCGTGAGGGTGGCACCAGTGATGCCATCTATCTCGTACTCGGCCTTGCTTGCGCCATTCTTCACAACGGTCAGGGCTACGCCATCAACACCTTCAGCAAAGATGGGTTTGCCGATAAACTGCTCCTGGAAAGGACGGTCACCGATAAGGGCTCCGAGACCGGCAGTCTCGCTCTCGTGATAGAAGTAAGCTCCAAGCACAGTAGTCTTGTCTTCGTTGATGGCAAGGTAACCCCAAAGACCACCCCAAAGTCCACGACCTGTGACAGGAAGTACATAGGCTGTCTGACCATCTGCAGTCTTTGCAGTAAAGACGTGCAACTCACCTGCTTTGATGAGGGCTCCGTAAGTGGTGTTGAATTTGCCATCATACTTGACAAGCTCGTCTTGATTCCACAAGTTGTCCTGGACATTTTCTGCATAGACCTGAGCTACGTCAATATTAGACTTGTCGTAGCCAAGGGCTGTAAGGATTTGACCTTTGGTGTCGTTTTCTACATTGGCGTCCTGTGTGGGCTTGAGTGCGCTTGAAATGAATGCCAACAAGAAAGCTACGATGATTACCATCACGGCTGCATAGAGCACGGTGTATACGTTGCTACTTGTATCAAGCCCTTTCTTCTTTGGCTTTGGCTCGGCACCTGGAGCCGCCACCTCCTCTATGTTGGAGTTGTCGGCCTGACAGATTGGACACTTGTCAGGCATCTTGTCAGCCTCGAATGTCTGACCACAGATATTACATTTGAATTTTGCCATTTTGGTGTCCTCCTTTATTTTGCTGCGCGCTTTGCACGCTTGTTGATATTAGACTGTACGAAGCAGTAGTCCACGAGTGGGGCAAACAGATTCATAAGCAGGATGGCAAGCATCATGCCTTCGGGATAACCTGGGTTGAGAATGCGGACCAAGACTGCGACTACACCGATGAGGAAGCCATAGACATACTTGCCACACTCGGTACGTGCGCTTGTCACGGGGTCTGTAGCCATAAACACGGCACCGAAGGCAAAGCCGCCTACGACGAAGTGATGCCACCACTCCATGGGAGTAGCTCCTGTGGCCTGCAGTACCCAGCCCATAAAGCCGCCACCTACGAAAACACTCAACATGGTCTTCCAGCTTGCTATGCCTGTCCACAACAGGAGCAGACCACCCAAGGCGATGGCGATGACGCTTGTCTCGCCGATAGAGCCCGGTATAAGACCAGTAACAGCATTGCACACTGTCTCACAGCTGAAACCTGAGAAACCATCTACGGCAGCCTCACCAAGTGGGGTGGCTGAGGTGTAGGTGTCCGGCACATTGTATCCAAGGCCGAGGATAGACTCTTGAGCGACCCATACGGTATCGTCGCCAGTCATTGCGCTGGGGTATGAGAAAAAGAGGAACGCACGCGTAATTAGCGCAGGGTTGAAGATATTCATTCCAGTGCCGCCAAAGATTTCCTTGGCAAAGATTACGCTGAAAGCTACAGCGAGACCGAGTATCCACAGAGGTGTGTTGACTGGGATAATCATAGGAATGATGATACCAGACACGAGATAGCCCTCTTGAATCTCTTCGTTCTTCCATTGTGCCACAACGAACTCAATACCAAGACCTACGATATAACTTACGAGAATCTTTGGCAAAACGGCCAAAAAGCCGTACAGGAACAGAGACCAGAAGTCTGTGAGGTCGCCACCAGCGGCGAGAGCGTTCTGATAACCCACATTGTACATGCCGAAGAGCAAAGCAGGCAGCAAGGCAATCACTACGAAGCTCATGATGCGCTTTGAATCGATAGCATCGTGGATATTCACACTACCCACACGAGACGTAGTGTTGGGCACGAAAGCGAATGTCTCGAAGCCGTCCACTAACGAACGGAAGGCGTGAAACTTGCCGCCCTCCTCCACGTAGGGATGTATGTTATCGAAAAGTTTTTTAATAGGATTCATTTTCTTAAATTATAAGTTTTGAATAAAGGCAATGGATCGTTATGCATTTTCCTTACGGAGTATATCAAGACCCTGACGTACGATACGTTGCAATTCGAGCTTTGAAGAGTCGACGAATTCGGCCACCGCAAAGTCTTCTGGAGCAACCTCATAGATACCAAGGGCCTCCTGACGGTCAATATCACCTGCGATGATTGCCTTGATGAGGTAGCCTGCGTAGATGTCCATAGGGAACACCTTGTCATACTCGCCCGACATAATCATGTGGCGCTCTCCACCCTTGATGCGTGCATCCATAGTGTACTCTTTCTTGCCACAAAGCCATGAGAAATAACTGCGATGTGTTGAGAAAGTGCCAAAGCGAGGCATAATCCAACCGAGCATTTCATCGGCATGGTCTCCTTCCGGAATGACGTTGACTTCGGTAGCGTGAGCACCGAGATAGGCCTCAGCACAAGACTTCATGCCTGTCATGACATTGCCATTGATGACACGAGAGCCTTCAAGCTGGGCATTACCCTCGACGAGAGTATTCAACTTCTGCCCTACGAGCATCTTGTAATACTTAGGAGCCTTGACTTCGCTGCCAGCAAGGGCTACGACACGGGTGAAGTCAACCTTGCCGGTAAGCATCAGGCGACCTACAAAAATAACTTCCTCAGCACCGAGAGTCCAAACTACCTCACCCTTGTTGATAGGATCGGTATTGTTGATTTGCACGCCCACATTGCCTGCAGGAGCCTTGCCCTGGAAGATGTTGACCTCGCAGTCCTTAGCTGCCAAGAGAGCTTTTGATGTCTGTTTGGAACTTACACCAAGACGCACAGGAGCGAGCTTTGCCAAAGCCGAAATACCGGTTTGAAAGGCCTCCTCATTGCCTTTGAGAGCAAATTCAAAGTCTTGACTCAGAGGCATGGAGTTGAATGCACTCACATAGATAGCCTTAGGTTTGTCGTCCGGATTGGCAACAACGTCGTAAGGACGCTGACGGAAGAAGCCAAACAGACCGCTCTCCATAAGAGCTGCCTTGACGTCCTTAGTGCTGAATGTCCTGGCCTCCTGCTTGCCGTCAGCCTGAACACGTATGCTCAGGAGCTTACGACGGTCGCCACGCTCAACCATAGAGACAGTACCACTGACAGGACTCACAAACTTCACTTCAGGATGCAACTTGTCAACGAACAAGGCATCCCCGACCTTTACCGCATCACCCTCACGGACTACGACCTTAGGCTTGACTCCATAGAAGTCATCGGGGCAGAGTGCATACTCGCCAGGACACTTCACCGAAGCAATCTCCAAAGCCGCCTTTCCCTTGAGGTTGATGTCAAGGCCTTTACGCAATTTGATTACTTTTGCCATATACTGTTTAGATTGTATGATGAAATATGTTTCTCGCATTCAAAATTACACAATTTTCGCGACATAGCGTTAAAAAGACGAAAAAATCTCGTACTTTTGTAAGCAAAAAGTCTAGGAAACGGCTTCATTATCGCAAAATGCACATTCTGAAACGTACCATACAGTGGATTATAGGAATACTTGCAAGCATGTATTTGCTGCTTCAGGCTATAATGATACTGCCTTGGGCACAACACCAGGCTGCACATATCGCCAGCTCCATACTGCGCGACAATCTGAAGTGGGACATCACGATAGAACGTATACAGCTCGGACTCGGCAGCCGACTCATCATTGACCACGTCAGACTCAACGATGAGAAAGGCAACGAAATGGTGCATATCTCGCGAGTTGCCGCCAAAATAGACATCTTACCAATGCTGAAGGGTCAAATCTACATAGCCAACGCCCAATTGTTCGGTACGAGAGCCACCCTATATCAGAATGGAGAGAGCGAAAAGCCCAATTTTCAGTTCGTCTTGGACACCTTCAAAAGCGACAACAAACAAAAGAAGCCTCTCGACCTCCACATCGGCACTCTCCTGCTACGTCGTATAAATATCAAATGGGACAAACACCACATACCACAACGCCACGACGACAGATTGGACATCAACCACCTTGATCTGCGCAACATAGCACTTACAGCACATCTCAGGCGCGTCACACGTGAAAGTCTCTCCCTTAACGTAAAGCGAATGGATTTTGTAGAGCACAACAGCCATTTCAAACTCGAAAAAATGCGTTTTGATGTGCAATACGACAATAAAGGCTTCAATCTCGAAGACTTTACGGCAGCATTAGCCAAGTCCACTATCAGCATACCACAGCTACACATCACATGGTCAAGCCTACCCCACCCTGACATAAAAAAAGAATGGTATGATTCTATTGAGTGGACAGCAGATATGGACATACATGCAGACCCTCAAGACCTCACGCCCTTCATATCCTTGCCATACGAGCGACTCACTCCTGCGAGGCTAACCATAAAAGCTGACGGGCTGGGAGAAGAAACAGTCATACACGCATTTCACATAAACAGCACCAAACTTAACCTCAATGCCACAGCACAGATACACGACACATACACCGACCCACAAGCACAGATAAATATCAGCAACCTCCACACCTCCGCAGACATATATCCACATGAAATCATAAAAAACATAGGAGCCACAGACACACGTGGTACACTGACACTATCCAAGCAACGCCAGATAGCCGAACTCACCACCACCACACATCACTTCACTCTCCGCTCCGATATAGATATGAAAGAGTGGAACCACTTTGACGCAAAGATTGCGACCACTCCCATCAACATCACACAAGTCATAGGAGGCGTAAAACCACTACCAATAGACAAAATCCATGCCGACTTTGCAATCCAAGGCTCAATTCGGGGCAAAAACGACACACCAGAAATAACAGCAGACATACACGCACAAGAGCTCATTCTGCAAGAACACACTTACAGCAATGTTAGGCTACAAGCAGCATACACCGACCAGACAGCCACCCTCACAGCAGCCATTCAAGACCCAGATGGAGTAGTGCATGCAGACGTCAAATACGAGCTAGGCAAAACTAAAAGCATCACTACAGACATATCCTTAAAAGGCATTGCTTTACAGCGCCTTAATATAACAAACCAATTAGGAGACAGCCGCATCACAGCAGACCTAAGAGCCACACTCTCCAGCTCATCATCCGAAAGCATGACAGGCAAAATAGACATCAACGGTCTGCACATCACAGACTACAGCAGCATAAACACGATAATCCCCAGGAATGACATCAGCATTGAGACTCACTCTCACTCAACAAACCGCCTACTCAGAATCCGTTCAGACTATCTGACTCTTGATGCCCAAGGCAACTTCGGATTTAACACAGTCTTGCCCACCATACAAAACATACTCCACAAACACATCAGCGAAATAATACCCAAGCCCACCACTCTACACACCCAAGACAAGGTCGACTTCAAACTGGAGTTATGTGACACCACCATATTCCGCAACCTCATGCATACCGACCTACTCATTCCCCAACCTCTCATAGCTCAAGGCAGCATCAACGGCAACTTGCACACCATCAACCTTACAGCCAACGTCCCCGACCTGACAATCAACAACAACCACTTCGCCAACACACAACTCAACATCCAAACTACCCCAAACGGAAAGCTCACAGCCGAGCTCAACACAGACAAACGTACTGACAAACACGCTCTAAGCCTCTTTGCATCAATGACACTAGGCGAGCAACGCGTCCGACTCCGTGCAAGAGGCAACAACAATACTCACCCCTCCTACCAAGGTGAGATAGACCTATCAGGCACATTCATACGTATGCCCGATGGCAGTCTGCACACAAACCTCTGGCTCGCCCCTTCAATCATAACAATAGCAGACAAGCTTTGGACCATACACCCAGCCACCATCAAGCACTACAACAAGGTCACAAACATACAAGACATCAGCCTAAGCGACGAGCACGGCAAGAGTCTCAACATAAACGGGCTCCTGTCGACACACCCAAGCGATACTCTAAGCATCATCCTCAACGGCATAGACATAGCAGAAGTACTCGAAACCGTAAATTTCCGAAGCGTCGACTTCGGAGGCAAACTCAATGCTCATATCGCAGCATGCGGAGCACTCAGCAACCCCACAGCCCACGGCACGATACAAGTCAAAGATTTCAGCTTCAACCACGCAAGGCAAGGCGACCTCATCCTCAAGGCCAACTGGGGGCAAGCAGCCCACCAATTGAACATAGAAGGGACGATTCAAGACAACGTCCACAATATCCTCAGCCACTTGAGAGGCACATTCCTTTTAGGTACAAAAAACAAGCAGGATGGCATGGACCTACATGTACAGACGCGCAACTTCAACCTTGCCTTCCTACGCAAGTTCACACGAGGAATCTTTGGCAACATCCAAGGTCAGGCACAAGGCAATGTACGCGTGTTCGGACCATTCAAACACATCGACCTCGAAGGTCGCATGTATATACCTCAAGCATCGGCAAGCCTCCCAATGTTAGGCACAGAGTACACTCTGCGGGGAGACAGCGTAATCCTCAGTCCAGGCATCATAGCCATCAAAGGCAATCTCCACGACCGCAATGCCCACACCGCCACCATCAACGGTGCATTGCACCACCGAGCCTTCAAAGACATGAAATACAATTTCGACATCAGCATGGATAACTTCCTCGGATTCGACCAACAAGACTTTGGCGAAAGCGTATTCAAGGCCAGCGTCATAGCAAGCGGCAAAGTCCGCGTCAATGGTCAGAGCGGACGCCTCACCGTAGACATTGATGCCACCCCCCAAAGCGGGACCAGCTTCACCTACAACGTTTCCACACCCGATGCCGTCACCAACACCACATTCGTACACTATAAACAGAGAGAAAACAACGACATACAAGACCATACCAGCCACACGTTTGCCAACATCTCGTCAGACCTATTCCTCAACTTCAATCTCCACATGACCCCCCAAGCCCGTCTCATCCTGCTAATGAATCCCAAGAGCGGAGAGACCATCGAGCTTCAAGGCTCAGGACACCTCATAGCCAAGTTTCACAATAAGGGCAGATTTCAGATGTTCGGCACCTACCGTACCCAAGGAGGATATTACCGACTCAACATACAAGACGTAATACGTCGCGACTTCCGTTTCGCTCCAGACGGAGTAATAATCTTCGGTGGTGACCCCATGCTTGCATCCCTTAATCTCCGCGCAGTCTATAGCGTACCCAACGTCTCAATAGACGACCTTGCCACCACCGACCTCGGTTTCGGCAAGACCCAAGTAGACTGCATAATGAACCTCACAGGCCAGCCACGCCAACCACAAGTAACCTTTGACTTCGATCTACCACAAGCCACCGAAGACGAACGCCAGATGGTACGCTCCATCGTCAGCACAGAAGAAGAGCGCAACATGCAAGCCGTATACCTCCTCGGTATGGGACGCTTCTTCAACACCGCGACCAACAAAGGAAACTACGGACAGGACCAAAGCATCACCGCAGTCAACTCCCTTCTGTCAAGCACCCTCTCCACCCAGCTCAACCAATTTATCGCCAACGCAACGGGGACATCAAAATGGAGTTTTGGAGCAAACTTCAAAACCGGCGATGACGGTTGGCGTAACATGGACGTCGAAGGCATGCTCAGCGGTACCCTCTTTGATGACCGACTGATAGTAGGAGGAAACTTTGGCTATCGCGAGAAGTACTACACACAACGCAATTTCATAAGCGACGTCACCATCCAATACCTGCTGAGCAAAAATGGCAACGTCTCGCTCAAAGCATACAACAAGGCCAACGACCGCTACTTCGTACAATCAAGCCTCAACACCCAAGGCATAGGCATACAAATAAAGAAAGATTTCAACACACTATCAGAACTCTTTGATTTCCTGAAAAGGAAAAAGCAAAAAAAAACAGCACAATGAAACAAGAGAAAACAGGACTCGTGCTCGAGGGAGGAGGAATGAGAGGCATGTTTACCAGCGGAGTCTTAGACGTCCTGCTCGAAGCAGGCATAGACTTCGACAGCATGGTAGGCGTATCAGCAGGAGCATTATTCGGCTCCAATTTCAAAAGCCGCCAACCAGGTCGTGCCATACGATACAACATGAAATATATAGGCCATCGCCAATATATGAGCTACTACTCCCTCTTCACTACTGGACATTTCGTCAACAATCACTTCTCATACCATCGTCTACCCAACGAACTCGACCCATTCGACTTTGAGACCTACAAAAATAACCCCATCAAGTTTTGGGCAGTTGTCACCGATATCGAACAAGGCAAAGCCCTCTATCACGAAATCAGCGATGCACGAGGCGATGGTCTACAATGGATGCGTGCCTCAGCGTCAATGCCAATCTTTGCACAACCCCTCCACCTCGCAGGTCACACCCTACTCGACGGAGGAATAGCAGACAGCATTCCCCTCAAATTCATGCACCAACAAGGTCACAAGCGCAACCTCATTATTCTGACACAACCCGTAGGATTTCGCAAAAAAGCCACACACCTCGGGCCACTCATGCACATAGCCCTACCCCACTACCCCAAAGTAGCCCAAATGATAGCCACACGTCATGAGATGTATAACGCCCAACTCGACTACATACTCGACTCAGAACGCAAAGGAGACAGTTTTCTCATCTACCCAGAGTCCACCCTCGGCGTAGGCAGACTTGAAATGGACAAAAAGAAAGTCAAAGCCGTCTACGACCAAGGAGTCAGAAAAGCCCAAGATCTGCTCCCTGCCATAAAAGAATTCTTTCAGCAGTAAAACCCTACAAAAAAAATCTTACCGCAATATATAACCAACAAAAAGAGTTCTTCCAGCAATAAAAAATCCCCAAAAAAGTATTTACAGCAAAAAAACTCCAAAAGAGTTCTGACAACAACAGACAAAGAATATCCCAAATCAGTCATTTGCGTTATGCTGAAAACTGGCTTTTTTGAGCAGATGACAAAAGCAAACACGTTCGAGAATAACAGACGAAAGACCCGTTTAGGATAAGCTCAAGACCTTTTGCGTATAACCTTGATAGAAACGATACGACGTTCGTCCATCTCCATCACCTCAAACGTAAAGTCATTGAAAGTCAATCGCTCGTGCAGTACAGGGAACTCACCCTTAATTTCAAGCAGCAAGCCAGCCAAGGTGTCAGCATCGCCCTCAACCTCATGGAAATAATCATCATCAATCTTCATCGTCCTGCAGAAGTCTGACATCAACGTCTTGGCTTGAAACACGTAAGTATTCTGGTTGAGACGCTGGAAATTCTTCTCATCGTCATCATACTCATCATCGATATCACCCACAATCTCCTCAATGATATCCTCCATAGTGACTATGCCGCTCGTCCCTCCAAACTCATCAACCACGACAGCGATATGTACCTTGTTCTGCTGAAATTCACGCAACAAGTCATCGATCATCTTAGTTTCAGGTACGAAATGAGGCGGGCGAATCAATGATTGCCAACGGAAATTAGCAGGTTTCTGCAAATGAGGCAACAAATCCTTGATATAAAGAATACCTACAATATTATCCTCACTATCCTTATATATAGGAATACGGCTATAATTATTCTCAACAATACACTTCAACACCTCAGGATAAGGCGTCTTGGAATCCAAGTCAACAATATCCACACGCGGAGTCATCACCTCACGCGCCATCTCACCCCCAAATCTGATAATGCCCTGCAACATATCACTCTCCTGAGCGATATCCTTCTGATCAGTAAGTTCAATAGCCTTTTCCAAATCATCCACAGTAAGCGGCTCAATCTCGTGCGACACAATGCGATCCGTAAACGCCTTGCTCAGCATCAACACAGAACTGATAGGGTAAAACACCACCATACACAACTGCAACACCGGAGCCGAAAACCTACAGAATCCCAAAGCCCTGCTTGAACTATAAATTTTAGGCATAATCTCACCAAAGAGCAACAACAAGAACGTCAGCAATACAGTCAGGATAGCAAACTCCAACCACTCCGTACCCTCGCCAAAGCGAAGCCAATCCATAAAGAAGAAGTTGAGCAGCATAATGATAGCCACATTGACCAAATTGTTGAGGATAAGAATAGTAGCCAACAAACGGTCACTCTGCGTTTTAAGAGCCAAAATACGAGCATCGCTACCTCTCCTACACTCCTCTATTTCCTCCATATCCTTAGGACCAAGGCTGAAGAAAGCAATTTCGCTTGCAGATGCCAAGCCACTACACAACAGCAGAATCACACTCGCTGCCAGATAAACCCACGCCAAAGCCGAAGGCCTTTCGACAAGCACATTGCCAGCAATCGACTCCAAAAAATCCAAACTAAACGACATTTAGGAAACAATAGATAACATACACTGCAAACATCAAAACAACCTATCCCCTCTGAGCGGCAGGAGCCTCAGCTGCAGGACGAGGAGAAAGCATCTCCATAGCCTCCGCCCAAATCTCCACCACATAACGTTTCTGCCCACTACGATCATCATACGAGCGAGTATGAATCTTACCCTCAATATAAAGCTTGTCACCCTTACGCACATACTTCTCGACAGTTTCCGCCAATTGTCGCCACAACACAACGTTGTGCCACTCCGTACGCTCAGGCACCTGAGTACCGTTCTGCAAAGTATATCCACGCTCCGAGGTAGCCAAACGCAGTTGAGCAACAGCCACCCCATTATCCACATACCTCACCTCGGGATCAAGCCCCACATTGCCGATAAGCATAACCTTGTTCATATCGCAGAAAAATTATTTTTTGCAAATATACGGTTAATAGAGCAAAAAAACAAATAAAAAACCAAAAACCACACGACGAATAATAGAAAAATCTCATACCTTTGTGTCACACAAGCCAATCCTTACAAGTCATGCCCGTCACAAAAGAACAACTCGACAAAACCCTGCTCCAAACCTTCGACATAGAGCAATTTATCAGCGTAGACCCCATAGGCATCGTCTACCAACTACGCCAACACACCACAGACCAACTCGACATCGAACTCGGAGCACTCTTCACAGCTATGATATCCTGGGGCAATCGCAAAGCCATACGACAAGCCGCCCTACACATGCTACGCGACGAGATGCACTGGCACCCCGCCACATTTATATTAAACCAAGAATACACACAAAGCTACCAAACAGCGAAAAAAGACTGCGTATACCGCACCCTCAACCGCCCAACCTTCATCACCCTCTGCCACAACATCAACCAAGCCCTGACACAAGCCAACAGCCCCACCCTCGAGACAATGTTCAGAGGTCGCAGCACCCAAGAAATCATCACCACCATAGCCACCTGGCTCTCCCCCGCACGACTCGGCACGCCAGGACGGAGTGCCTGCAAACGCATATGCATGTACCTACGCTGGATGATACGCCAAAATAGTCCCGATCTCGGACTATGGAAAACACACGACCAAGCCCAACTATACGCCGTAATGGACACACACGTATGCCAGCTCACCTCCCACCTGCTCAAAAACAAAGGAGCCACATGGCGCAGTTGCCAAGAACTCACCCAACTGTTTCGCACATGGGATCCCACAGACCCCCTCAAATACGACATCGCACTCATGACGACAGCAGACAGCTAAACAATTTAGACAACATATATAAAACTTCTAAAAAACACACACACATCATGAAAAAACTACACCTCCTAATCTTCATCGCAGCATTGGCAATGACAGCCTGCAAAGACAAGTCCCAAAACACCACACAAGACAATCAGGCAAACACCACGCTCCAACCCGAAAGAATAGAACTTGACGAAGACCTCTTTGACAAAGAAAACAAATACGCCAACGTCAGGATAAGCATACAAATAGCAGACGAAGACGACGACAAGACCCCCGTGGCCACCGCCATCAACCGTCAACTCCTTCAAGAGATAGACAAAGAATTCAATACCGACATCAAAACAGACAAACAAGCCTACGCCCCCTACCGCGGAGACAGCGATGACAGCGAGGACATCGTCAAATACTACGGAGAAAAGACACTGCAAATCCTCACAGCCAACTCAAAGAAAGACCAAGAAATACGTCTCGAAAACCTCTCGGAAGCCCAGGCAGACCTCGCCCAGCAGACCATCTTCCAATACAGCCACTACATGGACCTGCACTCAAGCTTTGAAACAGACCGCATCATCGTGTTCAACATCAACACAAGCACCTATTACGGAGGAGCACACCCCAACAGTGCCACCCGCGCCCTCACATTTGACAAGACCGACGGCACCATCCTCACACAATGGTTCACACCCCAAGCCATCAAAGACCTTCAGCCAATACTAAGAAAAGGGCTCACAGAGTACTTCGACACCACAGACCAAGGCCAGACAGTAACAGAAGCCAATCTCAACCAATACCTCCAAATAGAAGGCACCGAGATACCACTTCCCAGCAACATCCAACCCACCAAAGACGGCCTGGCCCTCACCTACGGACAATACGAGATAGCCTGCTACGCCATGGGTATGCCGACCCTCACCATCCCCTACGCAACAGTCCGACCATATCTCAGCATAGAAGCCCAACAATTACTACCCAAAGAGTAAAAATACCGATAAACCCATAATATTTCACAATTCAGGAGCAAAAAAACAGCGAAACATAGTATTTTTTCAAAAAAAACAACTATCTTTGCACACCGAAAATACACATTAACACAACTAAAATAGCAAAAATTATGCCAAACGGTAAGAAGCACAAGCGCCACAAGATGGCCACACACAAGCGTAAGAAAAGACTACGCAAGAACAGACACAAGAGCAAGTAAGCCACTTCTCTGTCTGATTTAG
>CALZLQ010000017.1 GCA_945788385.1 uncultured Prevotellaceae bacterium | reverse complement strand
GGAAGCCCTGCACAGGTTCATGCGTTGGCTATGAGTGTCGGCGACAAGGCTCGCGAGATAAAGTATCGTCCGCTCGCCGTAGACGGACTGAGGCAGTCTTTGTGGGTGGCCATGGATTATGCCGAGGTGATTGTGCATATATTCATGCCAGAGGAGCGTGAGTTTTATGACATTGAGCACCTTTGGGCAGATGCGTCTCTTACCGAGATTGCAGATATTGATTAGTGTTGAATTAATGGATTAGTCAGATGGCAAACAAGCAGAAAAAAAATAACAAGGGCAAGAAGCAGAAAGGTGTATCGCTGACATGGCTGTATACCCTCGTTGTCATTGCGTTGGTTTACTTTTTCGCGACGGGCGACAACAAGGTCGGGGCAGGGAAGACCAGCAAGGAAGTCAGCTACACCCAGTTCCAGCAGTATGTGAGCAAGGGATATGCCCAGCGTGTCGTGGCAAACAAGGACAATGGCACGGTGACGATGTATGTGGCTCCGGCTCATATCCGCGACGTCTTTGCTTCCAATGTCGATATGAAGGGGCGCACGGCTATCGTGGTGGCGGAGTATCCGAGTGCAGACAAGCTTGACGAGTTTCTTGATTCGAAACGCATGAGCGGCGACTTTGCTGCCGATGTTACCTATGAGCATGACAAGGAGAGCGCATGGTGGTCTTTCCTGCTCAACATAGCTCCGATGATTTTCCTCGTTGTGGTGTGGATCTATATCATGCGCCGTATGGGTGGAGGCTCGGGCTCGAAAGGCGATGGGGGCGGTGGCTTCGGAGGGCCTATGGGGATTTTCAACGTAGGCAAGAGTCGTGCCCGCCTTGTAGATAAAGACGAGGATAACAAGGTGACGTTCAAGGACGTGGCAGGTCAGGAGGGAGCCAAGCAGGAAGTGCAGGAGATTGTCGATTTTCTCAAGAATCCTCAGAAATATACAGAGTTGGGAGGCAAGATACCCAAGGGTGCCCTGCTCGTTGGCCCTCCGGGAACGGGTAAGACCTTGCTTGCCAAGGCTGTGGCAGGCGAGGCCGACGTGCCTTTCTTCTCTATGAGCGGCTCCGACTTCGTGGAGATGTTCGTTGGTGTGGGGGCAAGCCGTGTGCGTGACCTCTTTGCCAAGGCCAAGGAGAAAGCACCTTGTATCATCTTCATCGACGAGATTGACGCCGTGGGCCGTGCCCGCTCCAAAAACCTCTCTATGGGCGGCAACGACGAGCGCGAGAATACTCTCAACCAGCTTCTCACCGAGATGGACGGCTTTGGTACCAACAGCGGAGTGATAATCCTGGCTGCCACTAACCGTGCCGACATATTGGATTCGGCTCTTTTGCGTGCCGGACGTTTTGACCGTCAGATACATGTCGACCTGCCTGAATTGGGCGAACGCAAGGAAATCTTTGCCGTGCATCTGCGCCCTATCAAGAAGGCTGACGACCTTGATATTGATTTCCTTGCCCGTCAGACTCCGGGCTTTAGCGGTGCGGATATTGCCAACGTGTGCAACGAGGCGGCTCTGATTGCAGCGCGTCACGGCCACGTGAGCGTCGGCAAGGACGATTTTCTTGCTGCCGTAGACCGCATCATCGGAGGCTTGGAGAAGAAGACCAAGGTCATGACCGAGAGCGAGAAACGCACGATTGCCCTGCACGAGGCAGGTCATGCTACCGTGAGCTGGAACTTGCAGTATGCCAACCCTTTGGTCAAGGTGACAATCGTGCCGCGTGGCAGGGCTTTGGGTGCTGCGTGGTATCTGCCTGAGGAGCGTCAGATCACTACCAAGGAGCAGATGCTCGACGAGATGTGTGCCACTCTTGGCGGCCGTGCTGCCGAGGAACTGTTCACAGGGCATATCTCAAGCGGTGCGATGAACGACCTCGAGCGAGTCACAAAGCAGGCATACAGCATGATTGCCTTTATGGGCATGGGCGACAAGTTGCCCAATATCTGTTATTACAATAATCAGGATTACCAGCTGCAAAAGCCGTACAGCGAGGACACGGCGCGTCTCATCGACGCCGAGGTGCAGAAACTTATCTCCGAGCAGTACGAGCGTGCAAAGGCTCTCCTGCGCGAGAAGGCCGAGGGTCATGCCCGACTTGCCACCATTCTGCAGGAGCGTGAGGTCATCTTTGCCGAGGACGTGGAGGATATCTTTGGCCCCCGTCCATGGACGAGCCGTACCGAGGAGTTGCTAAACAATGACAGTCAGGGTGGTGAGTCTGCCGCTGACGACAACAAATAAGACGAACGAAATGAAAAATCTGGTTGTTAGGACGATTACGGGTGTGCTCTTTGTGGCAGCACTGGTCGCTTCGATTGTGTATAGCCCCTATACCTTCGGGCTGATGTTTCTCATCATCACGGCGCTCTCCACGATAGAGTTTTGCAGCATTGTCAACCGTCGCGACGATGTGCAGGTCAATACCTTTATCACCACGCTGGCGAGCGTATGCCTTTTCCTTGGAGTCTATGTCCACGCCTCGGGCTATGCCGACGCAGTGCTCGCCTTGCCTTTTGCTGCTTTTATGCCGTATATCATCACGATGATTTACCTCACGGTGAGCAGCCTTTATATCAATCGTCAGACAGCCTTGGCGAGCTGGGCGTTCACAATGATGTCGCAGGTCTATGTGGCACTGCCTTTCTCGCTGCTTTCCATGCTGAGCTTCATGCCTTACCCTATGGGGCCTCTGCGCACGGTCTATGTGTGGATATTCCCCTTGGCAGTCTTCCTCTTCCTGTGGTGTAGCGATACTGGAGCCTACTGCGTAGGCAGTCTTTTGGGCAAGAAGATTCCGTACCGCCTCTTTCCGAGTATCTCGCCAAACAAGTCGTGGGTGGGTAGCATCGGAGGCTGCCTGCTGACAGTGACAGTAGCCGTTGCGGTATCATGCTTTGACACTACCCTGACCCTGCCTCAATGGATAGGCTTTGGCTTGGTAGTATGCGTGTTCGGCACCTGGGGCGACCTCGTAGAGAGCCTTGTAAAGCGTCAGCTCGGTATCAAAGACAGCGGCCATATCCTACCCGGACATGGAGGTATGCTTGACCGCTTTGACAGCAGCCTGCTCGCTATCCCTGCAGCTTTGGTCTACGTCTACACTATCTGGAGTATATGATTACGATTATTGCAGCCATTGCCCAAAACAACGCCATTGGCTTTGACAACAAGTTGCTCTACTGGCTCCCCAACGACTTGAAGCGTTTCAAGTCTCTCACCACGGGGCACACCATCATCATGGGGCGCAAGACTTTTGAGTCTCTGCCCAAGGGAGCCTTGCCCAATCGTCGTAATGTGGTGCTGACACGCTCACTTGCCTCTGCCGAGGGGGCTGAGACCTTTGCCTCGTTGGACGATGCCCTGAGGAGCTGTTCGCCCGACGAAGACATTTATATCTTAGGCGGCGAGAGCGTGTATCGCGAAGCCATGCCCTTGGCAGACCGCTTGTGCCTGACCCATATCCATGCCACCCCCGAGCGTGCCGACGCCTTCTTCCCCGAGTTGTCCGAGACAGAGTGGGACGCAGTGATGTGCGAGGAACATGATGTCGACGACAAACACGATGTGAAATATACCTTTACAGACTATTTGCGCCATGAAACAGTATCTTGACTTGCTTGACCGCATACTCAAGGAGGGTGTGCGTAAGAGTGACCGCACAGGCACGGGTACAATCAGCATCTTCGGACATCAGATGCGCTTTAATCTTGAGCAAGGCTTCCCCTTGGTCACTACCAAGAAATGCCACCTCAAGAGCATCATCTACGAGCTGCTTTGGTTCTTGCAAGGCAATACCAACGCACACTGGCTGCAAGAGCGCGGAGTGCGTATATGGAACGAGTGGGCCGACCCAGTCACAGGTGATTTGGGGCATATCTACGGCTATCAGTGGCGCAGCTGGCCCGACTATGACGGAGGCTTTATCGACCAAATACAGAACGCCGTAGACACCATCAAGCGCGACCCCGACTGCCGCCGTATCATAGTCAGTGCATGGAATGTGGCAGACCTTGACAAGATGAACCTGCCGCCATGTCACGCATTCTTCCAGTTTTATGTGGCAGAGGGCAAACTCTCACTTCAGCTCTATCAGCGCAGCGCAGACACATTCCTGGGTGTGCCCTTCAATATCGCCTCGTACGCCCTGCTCTGTATGATGATGGCCCAAGTGTGCGGACTCAAGCCCGGAGAGTTTGTTCACACTACAGGCGACACCCACATCTATCTCAACCATCTCGACCAGATACGCGAGCAACTCAGCCGTACACCCCGACCTCTGCCCCGTATGCACCTCAACCCCGAGGTGAAAAACATCTTCGATTTCAAATACGAAGACTTCACCCTCGAGGGCTATGACCCCTGGCCTGCCATCAAGGGGCAAGTGAGTGTTTGAGCAGAAAGTTCCTCACTCGTTCGGTATACGCAGAGCGGTGATTGCTGTATGCCATGGCGTGTACGGAGCCCTCGGCCACGTAGATTTCCTTCTCTCCGACGGTCTTGGCATCATAGAGAGGACGGAGCATCGCGTAGGGGACAAAGAGGTCCTTGTCGCCGTGAATGAACAGCATCGGCTTGGTACTCTTGCCCACCTGGCCTATCTGGCTCGCTTCGTCAAATGACCACCCGTACCTTATCTTGCACAGCCACGAGGTGGTATACATGAGCGGAAAGGCAGGGAGAGAGAACTGGTCCTTGAGCTGAGCCTCAAACTCGTCCCATACGCTCGAAAAGCCGCAATCTTCCACGAAACACTTCACATAGTCAGGCGTCGCCTCGCCCGCTACGGCCATGACAGTGGCAGCCCCCATCGAGATGCCGTGGAGCACGATGCGGGTCTGCGACGTGCTGTCAGCGAAAATGCCGTTAGCCACTTCCGTCCATTTCATTACGTCCAGGCGGTCATTCCACCCCATCTGTATGTGCTCGCCCTGAGTCTGTCCGTGACCATAAAGGTCGGGCAGGAGCACGTTGTACCCGAGGTCATGATTGTAGAGATACGCTATGTGCAGCATACCCTCAGCCCTGACCTTGTATCCGTGTACCACGACCGCACACTGGTGTGTCGCCTCGGGAGCATACATATAAATCGCATGAGCGCGCGTACCCGAAGGCATTGTGACAAAGGTGTCCCTGACGCAGCCATGTGTGTAGATGGAGTCCATCCAATGCCTTATCCAAGGATTTTCGCTCGTCATACGTTGCTTCCAGTGCTCCGCTGTAGCTCTTTCCGCGGCAGGGTAGGAGAGAGAGTAGTCGAGCATATACACACTTGCCCCTGACAGCAGGGCGATGATTGCCAAAAAAGCGATTAGTAAGTGCTTTGTCTTCATAGTGGTGTATGTGTTTTGTTAGCGAATGAGTAGGATTTTCTACCCCCTTACATCCCGTACGTCGTGCGCAATACTCTGAACTCCGTGCGGCGATTCAGCGAATTGCATACCTCCTGCTGCTCAGCATCGGGCAGAGACAGGATATATTGCTCGGTCAGCACGTCGCCCTCCTTGAGAAACGGATATTGGGCAGCGAGCCTGCGTGTGACAGTCTTGGGGTTGCTCTCCCCATACCCTACCGGAGTGAGGCGGTCTTGTGTGATACCCTGCGATATGAGGTACCTCACCACACTCTCTGCGCGTCGCTGCGAAAGGCGCAGATTGTAGGCGTCAGCTCCGCGGTAGTCACAGTGAGCCGAGAGTTCGATAGTGACGTGAGGATTCTCGTTGAGCAAAGTCACGAGGCTGTCAAGAGCCTGGGTGCTGTTGTCAGTCAGCTCGGCACTGTCAAATGCGTAAAACACGTTGCGTATGAGCACAGGCGAGGTCAGGCTCGACAGAGGAAACTGCAGCGTGTACTGGCGCGACTCCTCGCTTTGGTCTATACTCAACTCCTCCGTGTGGTTCAGAAAACCCTTGCACGTGGCCATGAAGATATAGTCCACACCCGGCTTCAACTCCTGCTCGAACGAGCCGTCGCTGCGCACGGTGAGGCGTGTGTTGGTGCCGTCATTGCCCACCATGTATACGAGCCCCTCAGACAGTTCGTAGCCATCCTTCTCGTAGACCCAGCCCTTCACCGTCTGTATAATCTCAGGACATTCAAACGACATAATCTGGTCCCAGCCGCGGCCGTTGGCACGGTTAGTGGCAAAGTAGCCCCTGTTGTGCAGACCCTCAAAGGTCATGCCGAAATCATCACCCTGCGAATTGACCGGAGAGCGCAGGTTCTCAATCTTCCATTTGCCCCTGTCGTTTTGCCTGGCACAGAATATGTCCAGTCCGCCCATGCCGGGGTGACCATTGCTTGAGAAATAGAGGTCCCCATTAGGTCTGAACGTAGGAAACACCTCATCACCAGGCGTGTTGACAGGCTCCCCAAGGTTCTCCATGGCCGCTATGTTGTTTTCGTCGAGGCTGATGCGCCATATATCCATACCCCCCATGCCCCCGGGCATATCGCAAGTAAAATAGAGCCACTTCCCGTCGGGCGAGACAGCAGGGTGCGCAAACGTCGTCAGCGTGTCCTCCGCTATGACAAACTCTTCGGGCTTGCTCCACGTGGCATCGCTGCGCTTGCTCGTCATAATCTGAGCACGGCGCGGATAGTCAGGGTCAGAGGTGCAGCGCGTGAAATACATTGTAGACCCGTCAGGCGAGAAAGCACAAGCCCCTTCGTCGTATGCAGAGTTCAACTCGCCCTCCACAGCCTCAGGCTGGCTCCACTTGCCCTTGTCGTCCTTCTTGGCATAAAATATGTCAGCCATCTTCGTCCCCGTGATGCCGCTCAAGTCCTTGCCCGATGTCGTCTGACGCGTGGTGGTAAAATAGAGCTGGTCCCATTCGTCGCCATACAAGGCAGGCGAGTAGTCGCTGCGCCTGCTGCTGAGCACAGGCTGCTTCTTTACGGTATAGAGCGTAGGCTCCTTCTTCCACAGCGGAGCCAGACGGCACCCCGTTATGCCATTTTGAGCCAATATATTGTGGCGGTCATACTCCAGATAAGCAGCATAGTTCTTCTGAGCCTCCTTATAGTTGCCAAGACTGTGCTGCATACGAGCCAACTTCAAGTAAGCCGTCGAGTCAGGGTATTTATAGCGAATCGCATTCTGGTAAGCCCCGGCAGCCTTTGCCACATAGCCTATACGCCCGTACGACTCAGCCAGCTTCCACGCCCTCTCCCCACGATGCTTCTTCTCCTTAGGCGGAGTGCGGCTATACGCAATCTTATATTGTGCCGCAGCGTTGGTATATTCGCCTATGGCATAAAACGCATCCCCCTTCTTGACATACTGCTCAGGCTTGCACCCTACGAGCGTCAGTATACAGCCCAGCACTACGGCGAGCACTCCCATCCTGCCCGCTGCAGAGCGCGCAGGCTTCCTCCCCTTCCTCTCCACTTCCTCAGTGATAGACACATGGCGGTTGGAATTGTCACGCATGACCGTCATTACGAGGTCCGTGACCATTTGCTTCAGCTCGTCGAGAAATTGCCGTGCATCATATTGCCGAGACTCAATCTGGCGCAGCTTGCACTCCCATATACCCGTCAGTTCCGCACTCTTTAGCAGCTCCTCATGTATAATGCCAATGAGCTCCACCCCCGTAGCCGTAGCCCACAGCGAAGTCCTCTCTTTGCGGATATAGCGTCGTCTGAACAAAGTCTCGATGATAGCCGCACGCGTTGAAGGGCGTCCTATACCATTAGCCTTCAGTGCATCGCGCAGCTCCTCGTCCTCCACCATCTTGCCCGCAGTCTCCATTGCGCGCAGCAATGTCGCCTCAGTGTAAGGCTTGGGTGGAGTAGTCCATTTCTCAGTCAGCAACGGCGCGTGAGGCCCCTCCTCGCCCCTGACAAACGCAGGCAAAGACGCCTGTGCAGAGCCCGCGGCAGCATCCGTGCCCGACTCCCTGTCCTCCTCCCTCTCTTTTCTGAAAACAGCACGCCAGCCCTCCTCGACGATGACACGCCCCGAAGTGCGAAACATGACATCCTCCACCCTGGCCATGACCGTCGTAGTCTCAAACTTACAGTCATCATAGAATGCAGCGACAAACGTGCGTGCAATCAAGTCAAACACCTTTTGCTCCATCTCCGTCAGCCCCTGCGGAGGCACCCCCGTAGGGATAATGGCATGGTGGTCAGTGACCTTCGAATTGTCAAACACCTTTTTGCTCTTCTTCAGGGGCTTGCCCGAAAGTGGACGCACCAGTTCCGCATATGGCGGAGTACCCGACCATACCGTCTTGTAGAGCCCATTCATTATCTGCCCACACTTCGGGTAGACATCATCAGGCAGAAAGGTAGTGTCCACGCGCGGATACGTCGTCACCTTCTTCTCATACAGCCCCTGGATAATCTGCAAAGTCTGGTCGGCTGAAAAACCGAACTTCCTGTTGCAGTCCACCTGAAGCGAAGTGAGGTCATACAGGCGTGGCGGCGTCTCCGTCCCCTTCTTCTTGTCAATGCTTATGATGCTCAGAGGCTTGTCCTTGATACTGTCAAGCACAGCATTGCCCTCAGCCTCCGTGGCGAACTCCAAAGCCTTGTATATCGGAGCCTTTGGCCTCAGAGTCTTGCCCGCACGCGCAGCCTCAGCCACCTGTGCCGCATCCTCAGCCTCGGCATCCTCGTCATGACAAATACCAGCAAACTTCACGTCCCGATACATCGTAGAAAGCACCCATGACTGTCGGGGCACAAAGTTCTCAATCTCCTGCTGTCGTTTCACTATGAGAGCCAAAGTCGGAGTCTGTACCCGACCGATACTCAGCACCCCCGCAGCCCCCGCCGAGCCCTGTGCCGCCCTGTATTTCAGAGTATACAGACGCGTAGCATTCATGCCCAAGGTCCAGTCGCCGATGGCTCGCATGAGCCCAGCCTCATACAGACTCTGATATTCGCTCTGATCCTTCAGGCTGTCGAACCCCTCGCGTATCGCCTCCTCAGTCAGAGACGAAATCCACAGCCGCTTCACCGGACACCGCGCCCCCGCCATCTGCATCACCCAACGCTGTATGAGCTCGCCCTCCTGCCCCGCATCGCCGCAGTTGATGATACACTCAGCATTCTGCATCAGTCCGCGAATGATTTGAAACTGATGCTCCACCCCCTTGTCGCTCTTGAGTCTGATACCATAGCGTGCAGGAATCATAGGCAACTGTCCCAAAGCCCAAGGCTTCCACGAATCCTGATACTCGTGAGGTTCCTTGAGCTCACACAGATGACCAAAAGTCCACGTCACCTGATACCCGTTGCCCTCCATATATCCGTCGCGGGCACTTGTGGCTCCCAACACCTTCGCAATATCCTTAGCCACCGAAGGTTTCTCTGCTATACAAACGACCAAATTTCCTAATTTTTTTATTTTGACTTCAAAGATACGATTTAGCGAGCACAATTCCAAACAAAAAAACATTTTTGATTTGGAATTTTAGAGCGTGAGTATCTTAGAGCGCGCGAAAAAGGGAGCATTTGCCTCATGTGCAAAATGCTCCCTTGTCCCGAACACATATATTTTACGCAGTGCAGAGCAGCAGAATGATGAGCTGGGCCGTGAGTATGCGCAGGAACATGCTCAGTGGGTAGACGGTGGAATAGCCTACGGCAGGGGCGTCGTTGCCTGCGGTCTGGTTGGCGAAGGCCAGTGCTGGGGGGTCAGTGTTCGACCCGGCGATGAGACCCATGAGAGTGAAGTAGTTGATATTGGATATCTTGCGCCCGATGAAGCCCATGATGAGTATGGGCACTACGGTAATGATGAAGCCGCACCATACGTAGTGTATGCCGTCGCCGTTGACTACGGTCTCGAGGAACTGTGCGCCTGCCTTGATGCCTACGCTGGCGAGGAAGAGGGCGAGGCCTATCTCACGCAGCATGAGGTTGGCGCTGGTGGTGGTGTAGGCGTTGAGTTTCAGCTTCCAGCCGTATGCGCCGATGAGGATCGAGATGATGAGGGGGCCGCCTGCGAGTCCGAGCTTGACGGGGGTGGGGACTCCGGGAATTGCCACGGGGATGGCGCCGAAGATGATGCCGACGAAGATGCCGATGAAGATGCCCGTGAGGTTGGGGTGGTCGAGTTTCTTGACGCTGTTGCCCATGATGGAGGCCACGCGGTCTACCTGGTCTTCGGGGCCGTTGACCACAATCTTGTCACCAATCTGTATGCGGAGGTTCTGCTCGGCATAGAGGTTGAGGTCGCCACGGCGTATGCGTGTGACGGTGACGCCGTACATGCTCGAGAAGTGCATCTCGCCGATGGTCTTGCCGTTGACGGCAGACTGTGTGACGAGTATATGCTTGGTCACGAGTTGTACGTCCTGCTCTTCCCACTCGATTTGCTCTTCTGGGCCGATGAAGGCGCAGATGGCTTCGGCATCGTCCTGGGCGCAGTTCATATACATCTTGTCGCCGAGGTTGATGACGGTGTTGCGGTTGGGGATGCTGACGTGTCCGTTGTGGAGCACGCGACTGCATACGAAGTCGCGCCCGATGAAGGTGCGTATCTGCATGATGGTCTTGCCTGCGAGGGCGGGATTGGTGGCGTTGAGGGTCATGCGGTGTGGGGTGGCGTGAGGATTGGCTGCCTTTTCGTTGTCAATCTCTTTCTGTGACTCCTTGAGCGATGTGTTGGTCAGAAAGCGTATGACGATGGTGGCGAGTATGATGCCTACCACACCGAGGGGGTAGGCGCAGGCATAGCCGTTGGCTATGGCTGGCGCGTTGGTGCCGAAGATGCTGTTGCAGGCTTCGGTGGCAGCACCGAGGCCGGGGGTGTTGGTGATGGCGCCGCATAGCACGCCGACCATCATGGCGAGGTCAATGCTGTTATGGCCGCTGATGGGGCCTCCCTTGTAGAAAACGGCAAAATAGAGCCCGATGCAGCACGCCACATTGAGCAGGATGATGCCTACGGCGATGGCGTTCATCTTGACGCCTCCCGTCTTGAAGCTCTCGAAGAAGCCGGGGCCGACCTGCAGTCCTATACAGTAGACGAAGAGTATAAGGCCGAAGTCTTGGATGAAGGTGAGGATGTTGCCGGGGGCTGCGTATCCTCCCACTGAGGAGGCTATGCCTGCGGAGTGATAGATGTGGCCCAGGAGTATGCCTGCAAAGAGGACAAACGTGACTCCGAGCGAGATGCCCGCCACCTTGATGCGTCCGAGCAGGAGGCCTACGCTGATGACGATGGCGTAGATGATGACGATGTGTCCCACGCCTTCGGTCTGTGTAAATAGGTTTGCTAACCAATCCATAATTGTAGAAATATTTTTTAGGTTATTGTTTTGTCCAGTTATTTGGGTTATTTTGTGCAAAAATAGTCAAAAAAACGTATGAAAAGAAAATATTGCCGCTTAATTTTGCTTTTCACCCGTTTTTTCGTAATTTTGCGCGTGAAATAGTAGATAAAACAAGATAAACAAATTACAAAGTTATGGCAGATTGCAAAGAAAAGTTTTTCTCTGATTTTACTGCTCCCACGCGACAAGAGTGGCGCGACAAGATTGAGGTAGACCTCAAGGGTGCGGACTATCAGAAAAAGATGGTGTGGAGGACCAACGAGGGTTTCTCCATGGAGCCCTTCTATCTGAAGGAGGATGTCGAGAAACTGGCTACGGTGAACGCTCTCCCCGGAGAGTTCCCCTACGTGCGTGGCAACAAGGCTGCTTGCAACAGTTGGTATGTGCGTCAGGACATCAAGTGTGAGAGCGCAAAGCAGGCCAATGCTAAGGCTTTAGACATTCTGAATCGTGGCGTCGACTCGTTGGGCTTCAGAATCCCCGGTGCTGATGTGAGCAAGGAGTATGTAGCAGAGTTGCTTGACGGCATCTATGCTGAGTGCGTAGAGTTGAACTTCATCACTTGTCAGCGTCATTGCGTTGAGCTGGCAGAGATTCTCGTGGCTTACTTCGAAGAGAAGGGGCTCGACCGCGAGAAGGTGCGCGGCTCAATTTCGTTCGACCCGCTTGAGAAGTTTGTCGTCAAGGGCAAGGATACGAGCGCACTGCTCGGTACTGCCAAGCAGATGGTCGAGACGCTCGCTGCATATCCCCATTTCAGCGCGCTGGCGGTCAATGCCTACAAGCTGACCAATGCCGGGGCATACAGCTATCAGGACCTGGGCTATGCTTTGGCTTGGGGCAACGAGTATATGAACATCCTTACCGAAGCCGGCGTGGATGCCTGTCTGGCGGCAAAGAGCATCAAGTTCAACCTTGGCATCAATGGCGTCTACTTCATGGAGATTGCCAAGCTGCGTGCGGCACGTATGCTTTGGGCTCAGATTGTGAGCAGGTATACGGAGTGCAAGGAGGCTGCAAAGATGCATGTCTGCGCCTATACGACTACGTACAACCAGACCGTATTCGACTCGTATGTCAATATGCTTCGCTCTCAGACCGAGGCCATGAGTGCGGCTTTGGGCGGCGTGGAGTCAATGGTGGTGGTGCCGTTTGACGCTCCCTACGAGACTCCGACGGATTTCGCTGAGCGCATCGCTCGCAACCAGCAGCTGCTGCTCAAGGACGAGTGTCACTTCGACCGCATGGTCGACGTGGCCGGTGGCTCATATTTCATCGAAGAGCTAACTGCAGCTTTGGCCACTCAGGCTTGGAAGCTGTTCCTCTCTGTTGAGGAGGAGGGCGGATTCCTTGCTGCTGTCAAGAACGGTTCTGTCCAGAATACCGTCAACCAGACCAATGCCGAGCGTCATGCGAATGCCGGCAAGCGTCGCGAGTTCCTGCTTGGCACGAACCAGTTCCCCAATTTTACCGAGGTAAGCGAGGGCAAGGAACCTTTGTCATGCGGCTGCACCAACTGCTGCGGTCATGCCGATGAGGGCAAGGGCGAGATTCCTGCCATCAACTCATCACGCTTGGCAAGCGACTTTGAGGCACTTCGCCTCTCTACCGAGAAGGCTGCCAAAGTACCCGTTGCATTCATGCTGACCATCGGCAATCTGGCTATGCGTCAGGCGCGTGCACAATTCTCTTGCAACTTCCTCGCTGCCGCTGGCTACAAGGTCGTTGACAACCTTGGCTTCGAGACTGTCGAGCAGGGCGTCGAGGCAGCAATGACGGCTGGTGCTGACATCGTAGTTATCTGTTCGTCTGACGATGAGTATGCCGAGTATGCTATCCCAGCATTCAAGTGTCTCGATGGCAGGGCAATGTTTGTCGTGGCTGGTGCTCCTGCTTGCTCAGACGAGCTCAAGGCAGCAGGAATAGAGAACTTTATCAACGTGAAGTCTAATCAGTTGGCTACTCTGAAGGAGTACAATGCCAAACTTGGAATCTAAAACTTATGGCAAGAAAACAATTCAACGATATCGATATCTTTGCCGGGATTGAGGCAAAGAATGGCCGTCAGTGGCAGAAAGACAATGGCATTGAGGCTAACTGGCGTACTGCCGAGCAGATAGACATACAGCCCGTGTATACCAAGGAGGACCTCGAGGGCATGGAGCATCTCGACTTTGCTGCAGGCATACCGCCGTTTCTGCGCGGCCCTTACAGCATGATGTATCCATTCCGCCCGTGGACTATACGTCAGTATGCAGGCTTCTCTACTGCCGAGGAGTCAAACGCATTCTATCGCCGCAATCTGGCGAGCGGTCAGAAAGGTCTGTCTGTGGCATTCGACCTCCCAACACACCGCGGCTACGACCCCGACAACGAGCGCGTCGTAGGCGATGTGGGCAAGGCTGGCGTGAGCATCTGTTCGCTCGAGAACATGAAGACTCTCTTCGCAGGCATTCCCCTCAACAAGATGTCTGTCTCTATGACCATGAACGGCGGCGTGCTCCCCGTGCTCGCCTTCTACATCAACGCTGGTCTGGAGCAGGGCGCGAAGCTCGAAGAGATGGCTGGTACTATCCAGAACGACATACTCAAGGAGTTCATGGTGCGCAACACCTATATCTATCCGCCAGCATTCTCAATGAAGATTATCGCCGACATCTTTGAGTTTACGTCTCAGAAGATGCCTAAGTTCAACTCAATCTCAATCTCAGGCTATCACATGCAGGAGGCTGGTGCTACGGCAGACATCGAGTTGGCCTACACCCTTGCCGACGGTATGGACTATCTGCGTGCAGGTATCAACGCAGGCATTGATGTCGATGCCTTCGCTCCGCGTCTGTCATTCTTCTGGGCCATCGGCGTCAACCACTTCATGGAGATTGCCAAGATGCGTGCAGGACGCTTGTTGTGGGCAAAGATTGTGAAGAGCTTCGGTGCCAAGAACCCCAAGTCAATGGCTCTGCGTACACACTCTCAGACCTCAGGTTGGTCGCTCACCGAGCAGGATCCGTTCAACAACGTAGGCCGTACCTGTATAGAGGCAATGGCTGCCGTGCTGGGTCACACCCAGTCGCTGCATACCAACGCTCTCGACGAGGCCATCGCGTTGCCTACCGATTTCTCAGCTCGCATAGCCCGTAATACCCAGATCTATATTCAAAACGAGACTCAGGTCTGCAAGCATATCGACCCATGGGCAGGCTCATACTACGTGGAGAAACTCACTCAGGAGCTCTACGAGAAGGCATGGGCACATATTCAGGAAATTGAGAAGCTCGGCGGCATGGCTAAGGCTATCGAGACGGGTCTGCCCAAGATGCGTATCGAAGAGGCTGCTGCACGCACTCAGGCACGCATCGACTGCGGCTCTCAGACCATCGTAGGCGTCAACAAGTATCGCCTCGATCACGAAGACCCCATCGACATACTTGAGATTGACAACACCGCAGTACGTCTGCAGCAAGAGGCTGCCCTCAAGGAGTTGCGTGCCAACCGCGATGAGGCTCAGGTCAAGGCAGACCTTGAGGCCATCACTCGCTGCGTACAGGAGTTCCAAGACGGCAAGAAGAGCGAGCAGAACCTCCTCGCGCTGGCAGTGACAGCAGCAGGCCATCGTGCAACATTGGGTGAGATAAGTGATGCCTGCGAAGCAGTCGTAGGCCGTTACAAGGCAATAATCAGAACTATCAGCAACGTGTATTCTTCAGAATCAAAAGACGACGCACTCTTCAAGGAAGCATGTGCCTTGACGGAGGAGTTTGCGCGAATCAACGGACGCCGCCCACGCATCATGATTGCCAAGATGGGTCAGGACGGTCACGACAGAGGTGCCAAGGTGTGCGCCACAGGCTATGCCGATTGTGGCTACGACGTAGATATGGGTCCGCTCTTCCAGACTCCTGCGGAGAGTGCGCGCCAGGCGGTAGAAAACGATGTCAACATCGTAGGCGTAAGTTCGCTCGCCGCAGGCCACAAGACCCTTATACCTCAGATCATAGATGAGCTCAAGA
>CALZLQ010000016.1 GCA_945788385.1 uncultured Prevotellaceae bacterium | reverse complement strand
TACATAGACAGCCTGCAAAAAGCAAGCACCCATAGCAAAGGAAAAGAACTCACACACATCTACTACGAGCTATGCAACGCATACAGCAATTTCCAAAGCGACTCATGCCTGCGCTACTCACACCTTCTGTACAAACAAGCACAAGCCAACGACGACCATCGCATGAAGGAATACGCACTCCTCAAGCAAGCCTACGCGATGTCGCTCATCGGCATGTACAGCCACGCCAACCAGCTCCTCGACAGCATTAGAGACCATATTGTCAGCAGCGACGGACTCCTTCACTACATGCACACACGCCGCGCCATCTACGGATGGCTCGCAGACTATGCCAAACCCCTCCCACCCATAAACGTCGAGTACGACAAACAGACAGAAATCTATCGCGACTCCATACTGATGCTCGAGACCGACCCCATACGCCGTGCCGTATGTCAGGCAGACAGCTACATCTCACAATGGAAGCTGTCCGAAGCAGACTCACTCCTACACAGCATCGCAGACAAGGCAGGAGACAAGCAGAAAGCCTACCTCCTCTACAGTCTCAGCAGCGTGAAACGCGGGCTCATGCAGAACGACAGCGTCATATACTACCTTGCAGAAACAGCACTCTATGATCTGCAGCGCGGAGTGACCGAATACGCAGCACTCCAGGAACTCGCCGTAGAGATGAAGCAGCTCGGCGACATCGAACGCGCCTATAACTATCTCGTATGCGCCATGGAAGACGCCTCATACTGCAACGCAACGTTACGCAGTGTAGCCACATCTCAGATTTACCCCATCATCAACCACGCACACCAAGCCGTAGAGTCAAGCCGCCAGACGTCGCGCATTCTCGCCATACTCGCATTTCTTCTCCTCGCCCTCGTATCGATTGGCACCGCAGTCTACTACTATTTCGAGTCAAAGCGACTCAACACAGCCCGTACCCAATTAGCCCAGACAAACCAACAGTTAGCCCAGACAAACCAACTGCTCGAAGTTCACAACCATGACCTGCGCGAAATGGACGACATCAAAGAGAAATACCTCACCTACTACCTCGGGCGATGCCACACCTACATCGAAAGTATGGAACGCCTACGTCGCATGCTGACACGCCTTGTCAAGACAGGCCAGCTTAGTGAAATCAGCAAAATGCTCAAGAGCGGAGGATATTTCGAAGACGAGAAACTACGGTTCCAAGCCGACTTTGACGACGTCTTCCTCAAGACCCACCCCAATTTTGTAGAAAAGTTTAACGCTCTGCTTCGCCCCGAGCACAGAATCGCCCCCACCATAGAAGGCAGACTCACCCCAGAGCTACGCATCTTCGCCCTAATGCGTCTGGGCATCAAGGAAGTGTCCGAAATAGCCCAGCTATTAGACTATTCCAACCCCACAATCTACAACTACCGTAGCCGCACCTTCGCCGCCTCCGATCTCGACAAGAAAGAGTTTGAAAGACGGCTGATGGAGATTTGATGATTGTTGTTTAGTTGGTTGTTTGGTTGTTTGGTTGTTTGGTTATTTGGTTATTTGGTTATTTTGTTGGTTCTAACGACTATTCGAGAATTTGTTATTTAGTTTTTTAGTGGTTTAGCTAGTTCCAACGACTATACGAGACCTGATGACAAACCAAACAACTAAATAACCAACACAACCAAACAACAAAATCTACACATACACTTCTTTCTTGCCAGCCTTGAGGGTGTTGAGCATCAACA
The DNA here is from genome assembly GCA_945788385.1 of uncultured Prevotellaceae bacterium. Lineage (GTDB taxonomy): Bacteria > Bacteroidota > Bacteroidia > Bacteroidales > Bacteroidaceae > Physcousia. The sequence continues at coordinate 14,364 of CALZLQ010000016.1, read as the reverse complement.
TACAGATGGTCATGGGACCTACTCCGCCAGGAACGGGTGTGATGGCCGAACATAGTGAGGAGACAGACTCGAAGTCCACATCACCCTGGAGACGGAAGCCTGACTGGCGTGTGGGGTCGGGTACTCGTGTAGTACCTACGTCAATGACCACAGCCCCAGGCTTGACCATATCGGCTGTGACAAAAGCAGGTTGACCCATGGCAGCGATGATAATATCTGCCTGACGGCACTCCTCTTGGAGGTTGAGCGAATGTGAGTGCAGGACTGTCACGGTCGAGTCGCCGTACTGCTTTTGCATCATGAGTTGTGCCATGGGTTTGCCCACGATGTTGGAGCGTCCGAGTATAGCTACTTTCTTACCCCTGGTCTCAATATTGTAACGCTGGAGCAGTGTGAGTATGCCCAAAGGAGTGGCGCTGATGAAAGCTGGCAGACCTATGGCCATTCGACCTACGTTGACTGGATGGAAACCATCTACGTCTTTGCGATAATCTATGGCTTCGGTGACACGCTGCTCGCTGATGTGACGCGGCAAGGGGAGCTGGACAATGAAGCCGTCGATGTCAGCATCGGCATTGAGTCGCTCTACCGTCTGTAGCAATTCTGCCTCGGTAATTGTGTCCTCGAAGCGTAGCAGCGTGCTTTTGAATCCGCAGGCTTCACACGCCAGCACTTTATTTTTGACATAGGTCTCGCTGCCTCCGTCATGGCCTACAAGTACCGCTGCGAGATGAGGACGTTTACCTCCTTGGGCAACAATCCTGTCTACTTCCTGCTTTATCTCTGCCTTGATAGCTGCGGCTGTGGCTTTTCCGTCTATGATTGTCATATCTGTATGTGTATTGGTGTGTGTGGAGGGGTTATCGCATCTTGCCCATCATGCTTGCCATTTGGGCCATCTTGCTCTTGTCAGTCATGAGTTTCATCATCTTGCGTGTCTGGTCGAATTGCTTGATGAGGCGGTTGACATCTTCGATTTTCACTCCAGCACCTTTCTGTATGCGACGGCGGCGTGAGGTGTTGAGACACTCGGGGTGTTCGCGCTCGTAGGGGGTCATGGAGAGGATTATGGCTTCGATGCTCTTGAAGGCGTTGTCGTCGATGTCCACGTCTTTGAGGGCTTTGCCTACTCCCGGTATCATGCTGGCAAGGTCCTTGAGGTTGCCCATGCGCTTGATTTGCTGTATCTGGTTGTAGAAGTCCTGGAAGTCGAACTTGTTTTTCTTGATTTTAGCCTCGAGCTTCCTGGCTTCGGCTTCGTCAAACTGCTCCTGGGCTCGCTCTACGAGGGAGACGATGTCGCCCATGCCGAGGATGCGGTCTGCCATTCGGTCTGGGTGGAAGGGGTCGATGGCTTCCATCTTCTCGCCTGTACCTACGTATTTGATGGGCTTGTTGACTACGGTGCGTATGGAGAGGGCGGCTCCGCCTCGTGTGTCACCATCGAGTTTGGTGAGGATTACGCCTGTGTAGTCGAGGCGTTCGTTGAACTCGCGTGCTGTGTTGACAGCGTCTTGTCCTGTCATGGCGTCGACGACGAAAAGTATCTCGTGGGGGTTGATGGCCTGCTTGATGTCAGAGATTTGCTGCATGAGTTCTTCGTCGATGGCGAGGCGTCCTGCGGTGTCGACGATGACTACGTCCATGGCGTTGGCGCGTGCATGTTGGATGGCTCGCTGGGCTACGCCTACGGGGTCGGTGGCTCCTGTCTCGATGTAGACTGGCACATTGATGCTATCGGCAAGAACGCGGAGCTGCTCCATGGCGGCGGGACGGAAGGTGTCGCAGGCTGCGAGGAGGGGCTTCTTGGAGTGTTTCTCTTTGAGTAGCTTGGCGAGTTTGCCCGACATGGTGGTCTTGCCTGAGCCGTTGAGTCCGGCCATGAGGATTACGGAGGGTTCGCCGATGCGGCCCGGGAGGTTGAGCTGGGCGGTCTCTCCGCCCATGAGTGCGGCGAGCTCGTCGTGGACAATCTTGACCATGAGCTGCTGGGGCTTGACGGAGGTGAGTACGTTTTGCCCGAGTGCTTTCTGCTTGACGGTGTCGGTAAAGGTCTTTGCCACTTTGTAGTTGACGTCGGCGTCGAGGAGTGCCCGGCGTACGTCTTTGAGGGTCTCTGCTACGTTGATTTCGGTAATCTTGCCTTCGCCCTTGAGTATCTTCCATGAGCGTTCCAGACGCTCTGATAGTGATTCGAACATGGTCTTTTTCTTATTTTGCTTGTGTTATGATTTGGTTGATTATGGGTATGACTTCGTGGTCGAGGATTTTGCCGTTGAGATAGTGTTCGCCGTCGAAGATATGGAAGTGCCGGGTGCCGTAGTGCTTCTTGAACTGCGGCTGGCAGTTGACGTTAGTGTCGTGTTTGCCAAAGAGTCCGTAGACGTTTTCCTGCTCTTCGGGGGTGATGCCCTGAAAGCTGTGACGCTGCACTTCGCGGTATTCTGCTATCATATCCTTGTCTACCTTGAAGTCTTTGGCTCCGTCTTGGCGTTTGTTGCGAAACTCCTGACGGCCGAGTCCCCGAAAGGTGAGCAGGCGCGCCATATCGAAGCTGGGGTTGACGAGGATGCGCGGCACTCCTCTGAGTTGCTCGGCATAGAGTGCTCCCATTGAGGTGGCTACGATGACTTGGGGCTTGACTTCGTCGACGAGCTGGCGCAGGTATGTCATGGCTTCTGTGGGGGAGACGGGTATGTCGGGGCTTATCACCTGTATGCCCTGAGGGTAGTAGTGGTTGCGCAACTGTGTGGCGCTGCCTGTGCTGCCTGCTGAGGCGAAGCCGTGTATGTAGAGTATAGCCATCTGTGCGGGTGTTTTTTGGGGTTGTGCGTTGTATATAACTAAAGAATCCCAGCAAAGCCGAAACTTTAACTGGGATTCCACCACCACTCTGTTGCGGGGGTCCGACTCGAACGGGCGACCTCCAGGTTATGAGCCTGGCGAGCTACCAACTGCTCCACCCCGCGATATTGCGTTTTGCATCCGAGCAACTGTCTTCGTTTCTCATTTGCGATGCAAAGGTAGTGCTTTTTTGTCAAACTGCCAAACTTTTCCTAAAAAAAGTGCTAAAAAACTGCAAACATTTGCATGTTGTGCACATTTTTAGTAACTTTGCGCAGAAATATACATAATATAATATTATGCCTGTCGAAAAGACGAGAAACAAACTTATTGACGTGGCTCGCACTCTTTTTGCCAAAAAGGGAATTGAGGAGACTACGATGAATGACATTGCTCTGGCTTCGGGCAAGGGGAGACGTACGCTGTATACCTACTTCAAGAGCAAGGAGGAGGTGTATGGGGCTGTGGTGGAGGACGAGCTGGACATGATGTCGCAGCAGATGGCTGATGTGGCGGCTCAGGACATGGACCATGAGGACAAACTGGTGGCTATGATTTATGCCCACCTGAATGCTATCAAGACGGTAGTGCAGCGCAATGGCAATATGAGGGCAGAGTTCTTTCGCGACATATGGAAGGTGAGCCTCATACGCAAGCGTTTCGACCGCAAGGAGAAAATATTGCTGACGCAGATTATCTCTGATGGCGTGAAGTGTGGGCGATTTGACGTGGAGGAGATAGGACTGATGGTCGACATCATTCGCTATGCCGTCAAGGGGCTGGAGGTGCCGTATATCTATGGACGTCTGGCTGACGGTATGCCCAAGGGTATGAGCAGGGCGGTGGTACAAAGGATCATTCATCGCGCTCTGAGCAAATAGGCTCGTTTCTCTGTCTTCTGACTCTGATTATTATTTCTTTGCATAAAAACATTATAAGACATGAAATTACTCGAAGGAAAGACCGCTATCGTGACTGGTGCGGCTCGTGGTATTGGTAAGGCTTTGGCTCTGAGATTTGCCCAGGAGGGGGCTAATATTGCTTTCACTGACCTTGTGCTGAATGACGAAATGGCTGCAGCTCTTGAGGCTACCCGCCAAGAGATTGAGGCTGTGGGGGTGAAGTGTATCGCTTACCCTGGTAATGCTGCTGATTTTGCCCAGACTGAGGAGACGGTCAAGAAGATTAAGGAGGATTTTGGCTCTATTGATATCCTGGTCAACAATGCGGGTATCACCAAAGATGGCTTGATGCTGCGTATGACTGAGGCTCAGTGGGATGCTGTGATTAACGTAAACCTCAAGAGTGCGTTCAACTTCATTCACGCTTGTGTACCCGTGATGATGCGTCAGCGTGGGGGCTCTATTATCAACATGGCGAGTGTGGTGGGCGTACACGGCAATGCCGGGCAGGCTAACTATGCAGCGTCTAAGGCCGGCATGATTGCTTTGGCCAAGAGTGTGGCTCAGGAGATGGGACCTAAGGGTATTCGTGCCAATGCCATTGCGCCTGGATTTATCGAGACGGCAATGACGGCTGCCTTGCCTGACGAGGTGCGCGAGGAGTGGAAGAAGAAGATTCCTCTGCGCCGTGGTGGTCAGGTGGAGGATATTGCCAACGTGGCTACTTTCCTGGCAAGCGACATGAGCTCGTATGTGAGCGGTCAGGTCATTCAGGTCGATGGTGGCATGAATATGTAAATCATCATGGTGGTTCTGTACGAGGACAATCACATAATTGTGGTCAACAAGGCTTCGGGCGAGATTGTCCAGGGCGACAAGACTGGTGACAGGCCTCTGTGCGACATCGTCAAGGAGTGGCTCAAAGCGAAGTATCAGAAGCCGGGCAATGTGTTTCTCGGCGTGGTGCACCGCTTGGACCGCCCTGTGACGGGGGTGGTGCTCTTTGCCAAGACGAGCAAGGCGCTCTCGCGATGCAACAGGATGTTTGCCGGGCATGAGAACGTGAGCAAGACTTATTGGGCTATAGTACAAAATCGCCCTCCTCACGAGTCGGGGACCTTGACACACTGGCTCACTCGCAATGAGAAGTCCAACACGGCGCGTGCTTATGAGCGCGAAGTGCCGGGCTCGAAGTTGGCTGTACTGGACTACCGCCTTGTGTCCTCGTCGGACAGATATTTTCTCTTGGAGGTGACGCTCCGCACGGGGCGTCATCACCAGATTCGTTGCCAGCTCGCCAAGATAGGCTGCCCTATCAGGGGCGACTTGAAATATGGTGCTCCGCGTAGCAATCCTGACGGGAGTATCTCTCTGCATGCCCGTTCACTTTCCTTCATTCACCCTGTCAGCTCGAAGTTTATTGAGGTTGTAGCTCCCGTGCCTGACGATAATCTGTGGAAAGCGTTTTGAAAAGATTCATCAAGTATTCTGCCATTGGTCTCGGGGGCATGATTTTGCTTCCTTTGATGCTCGTGTTGCTTCTGTATGTGCCGCCTGTCCAAAATTGGGTTGCACGGAGGGCGATGACGGAGATTGGCGACATGACGGGGCTGGACGTGACTCTCAACAGGGTGCGGCTCACACCTCTCTTGGATATCAGTCTATCGAATCTTACGGCTACGGAGAGCGGTGACACTATCCTGCATGCTGAGCGTCTAGTATTGGATCTTGACTTTTCTCACATCTTCTCGTCTCGCATCGGGGTGGAGGAGCTGCGCATCGTGGAGGGCTCGGTAAATACCTATGATTTCATTGACGAGCTCACGGTGAGGGGCAGGCTTGGCGAGTTTGCCTTGGCTTGCGAGGAGGTGGATTTGGACAAAGGGCTGGCTTCTATCACTAATACATTTCTCGACGAGTGCCGTCTCGAAATTTGTATGCGCGACACTACTGTCATCGACTCGTCTGAGAGCGGCCCCGTCAACTGGTCTGTCAGAGTGGGGGGAGCGGCTATCTCCAAGTCGGAAATTACGTATCGTTCTGCCTTGGACAGTATCGTGGTGAGCACGGCTATCTCTTCTGCTCGATTGGATGAGGGGGAGTTTGACCTTTACAACAGTGTATACAGTGTGAAGGATTTTGACTTGAGCGTCGACTCTCTTGCGTTGAACATACTTCAGCCTGACAGTGCTTCGCTCTGTGTTTCCCTGCCTTCTACCCAACTCTCGCTCAACATGCTACGCCTCGACTCTCTGTGTGTAGGCATCCGTCGTTTTGCTCTCGACACTCATTTGGGCAGGCTTCGTCATTCTGACACTTCGAGCCATATCAGTGGCACTGTGAGTATGGATTTCGATGCTTTCTCATTGGACGGCAAGGGCTCTATGGCTATTGATGCCAAGGCTCATTTGAGTAAGGACGACGTCTTTCTTGTTGCTGCTGACTTTTTGCCTCAGGGACTGGCTGAGGTGTATCCTGACAAGCCTCTTGACTTGCGCCTCTCTTGCAGGGGTAATATTGGCTGCATTCTGCTTGACTCTCTGCGTGCTGAAATCCCTGAAGTGTTGCGCGTCGACTCGCATGGCCGGGTGGCTGATGTCTATAAGACAGACAGCATCAAAGCGGCTCTGCATCTCGATGTCAAGACTGGCGACTTGGACTGGCTGCTGCGCTATGCTGACGTGGAGGGCCTGCGTCTCCCTCACTCTACTCTCTCGGCTGATGTTGATATTGACGGCACGAGGTACGAGCTCGACGCTATGCTGCGTCAGGGGCGCGGCTCGGTCAAGGCTCAGGCTTCGCTCGATGCCAAGGCTATGAGCTACAGGGCGGCTTTGCGTACATCGGAGTTTGACGTCAAGGGTTTTGTCCCTACGGTAGACGTGTCGGAGCTTGCCATGACGGTTCGGGCTCAGGGACGTGGCTTTGACTTCACGAAGTCTACGACACGTGTTGACTTGCGTTCTCATATTGACAGGCTCTCATACAATGGGCAGGTGATCAGAGATTTCAATCTGGACTCTCGTCTGGACAAGGGGCGTGGCTTTATCGACATAAACAGTCTCAACAATGTGCTCAACGCTCATGCCTGCATCACGGCGAACATTGGCAGTTCGCTGTCTGACATCAACTTTGATCTCGACATGAGCCGCATAGATCTCTATGCGTTGGGCTTGGTGTCCAAGCCTCTTGCTGCGTCGATGGTCTTCAATCTCAACGGGCATACTGATTTGCTGAAGACTCATCATTTTGATGCGAGTATCAATGCCATTGAGTTGCATACTCAGGATTCTGTGTTCCGGCCCTTGGACCTCAACTTTGGGGTGAGTCTCGCCCCGGACACGATCAGGGCGTATGCCAATGACGGGGATCTGAAGTTTCAACTCAGTGCTCATCATGGTCTTGACTCTTTGGCTCACAGATTTGACCTCATTGGCAGGGAGATTTCGCGTCAGCTTGAGCAGCATGATTTTGGTTTTGTACATGTCAAGCCTTTTTTGCCTAAGATTGACCTGAGCCTGCATTGTGGTGCCACTAACCCTATAGGCAATATGCTCAGATCGCTCACTGGATTCAGATATGACGATCTGCACCTGGTGGCACATAGCGACTCGGAGGTGGGCATTGAGGCTGAGGGCATGGTCAAGACTCTCAACACGGGCGCTGTGATACTCGACACTATACAGCTCGAAGTCAATACTGTATCTGATCGTCTGGGATTGGTGGCGCGCGTGAAGAATGGTCCCAAAAACCGTATCGTCAATTTCGAGTCTATACTCAAAGCCAAGTTCAACCCTCGTGGCTTGGACCTCGGGGTGCAGTTTTTTGATGGGGCGCAGGTGAAGGGTGTGGATCTCGGGGTTGACATTCTGAGTTCTGACAGTACGTTTACCCTGCATATCACGCCACTCAACCCCATAGTGGCATTCCGCCGTTTCACAGTCAATGCTGACAATCATATCACTATTGACCGTAATTATCACGTCACGGCTGACCTTGAGCTCGTGGCTGATGATGGTACCGGACTCAAGATTTACAGTCCGCGCAAGAGCACCGCACAGCAGGACTTGACCCTCTCTATCAACAACCTCAACCTCGACGAGCTTTCATCTGTGATGCCCTTTATGCCTCATGTCACTGGTATGCTGCATGGTGATGCGCATATCGTCAAAGATGACAATATGACGACTATTTCCTCTGACTTGGTAGTCGACGACATGACCTACGAGGGGGCAAAGCTTGGTCGTCTGGGTACGGTATTGGCTTATTTCCCCAACAGCGATGGCAGCCACCTCGTCGATGCCATACTGCGTCAGGACGATCGTGAGATAGCCTTGCTACAAGGCAAATACTGGACTCAGGACGGACAGGGACAGATAGCGGCTACCGCACAGCTGCTCCAAGCTCCGCTCGGCCTCATGAACGGCTTTATTCCTGACAATATAGCTCGCCTTGAGGGCTTTGTCAATGGTGAGCTTGATGTACGCGGCCCTATAGACAAGCCCTTGGTTTCGGGCTCTATAAGCACCTCGGGCACACATATCATATCTGACATATACAGCATCGACCTGCGCATACCCGACGACAAGATTGGCATCAGCAACAGTTTGCTCGACTTTGACCGCATCCAGGCTTTCGCCAATGGAGACAACCCGTTCACTCTCGATGGTACTGTCGACTTTTCGAAGCTCGAAGACATCAGGCTTGACATCAAAATGCAGGCCAAGGATTTCAACCTTATCAATGCGCCCCGACGCAAAGACAGTGAGGCTTTCGGCAAGGTCTATGTAGATATCGACGGGCGCGTCAAAGGCTCGCTCAACAATCTCCTCATCAACGGCCGTCTCAACGTAAGCGGCAAGACCAATATGACCTATGTGCTCAAGGATTCGCCCCTCACCCTTGACGACCAGTTGAGTTCGATGGTCACGTTCTGCGACTTTTCTGATACCGTGCAGGTAGAGAAACCTGTCTATCCGGAGCAGAAGATTCGCATGAATGTCAATATCGGTATCGACGAGGCTACGACCTTCAACATCTTCCTCAGCGAGGACGGTAGCGACAATGTGCGCATCGAGGGTGGAGGCAACCTGACCATGACATACGATATGCTTCAGGGACTCAGGCTCTTTGGCCGCTACACCATCCTTTCCGGCAAGATGGACTACAGCATGGTTGTCATGTCGCTCAAGGACTTCAAGATAGACCAGGGCAGCTATGTCGAGTTTACGGGCGATGTGCTCAATCCCAGATTGGACATCAGCGCTCACGAGCAAAAGAAGGCCTCGGTGACGCACAACAAGGTTTCTCGCAAGGTGACCTTTGACGTCGGTCTCAAAGTGAGCCAGCGTCTCGAGGACCTTGGGCTTGAGTTCACGCTCGAAGCGCCTAATGACATGACGGTACAGAACGAGCTTGCTTCCATGTCGGCCGAAGACCGTGGCAGGGCCGCCGTGGCGATGCTCACCACGGGTATGTATCTCTCGCCCAACGCCGAGTCATCGGAGGGAGGGCTCAATGCTACCAATGCGCTCAATTCTTTCTTGCAAAGCCAGATCAACAGCATTGCCGGCAAGGCTCTCAAGACCATCGATGTCGGCTTTGGCATCGACAATACTCTCAATGCTCAGGGCGGCATGCAGACCGACTACAATTTCTCCTTCGCCAAGCACTTCTGGGGCAACCGTATCAGCGTAGTGATTGGCGGCAAGGTAAGCTCTGGTACTAATGCGCAAAACACGGGCATGAGTATCATCAACAATGTCTCCGTAGAATACCGTCTCGACAATTCCGGCACGCGCTACGTACGCGCTTTCTACAACAAGGATCAGGAGACTCTCTTGGAGAGCGAGGTCATGGAGATGGGGGCTGCCCTCGTGTTGCGACGCAAGACCGAACGCCTCGGAGACCTTTTCATCTTCCGCACAAAGAAATCAGAAGAGCGCAAACGTCAAAAACAAGACACCAAACAATAGAAACAGAGAGTGAGAATGCACCATATACAAGAGCATAGTTTTTCCTTCATCATCGCCGTAACAATTGCGGCGGTACTCAGTTCGTGCTCACAGACCAAGAGTATCCCCGAGGGCGAATATCTCTATACGGGCATTAAGGAAATGGCATACGGACACCATTGGGGCGAGAAAAAGAAGAAAAAGCAGAATAAAGACGAGGGAGTCATCACCGCCGTCGCCAACGCTTACGATGCTGTCGAGGATGTCTTCGCAGGCAAAGTCCCGACGAGCATTGCTCCAACTCCGACAGAGCCCTCGCCACAGGAGCGTGACAGTCTCCTCGCCCTGCAACATCAGGAGGCCGCAGTCTACTCCGCTGCCAAACGCGAGATATATGGTGCACTCTCGTATGCCCCTAACGGCTCTATAATGGGCTCAAGCCAATGGGTGCAACCTATCACCCCCGGCCTCTGGATATGGAACCAGTATGCCAACTCTCACACACTCTTCGGACGCTGGATGCTCTACACTTTCGGTTCCTCGCCTGTGCTCATGAGCAATGTAAATCCTCGTGTTCGCGCTCAGGTGGCACAAAACACGCTACATAACTTCGGCTACTTTCATGCCAAGGTAGACTACCGCATCGAAGACACAAAGCACCCTCGCAAGCAGAAAGTATCTTATCAGATACTCCCCGGTGAGCTCTTTCGCTTCGGCACAATCAGCTACCAGGGATTCACGGGTGCTGCAGATTCGATCATACACCGCACCATGCCCGAGCGTCACTTGCATCAGGGCGACCCTTTCAGCCTGAGCAGTCTCAATGACGAGCGTGTACGCCTTGGCAAGCTCCTTCGCAACAACGGATACTATTTCTTTCGCAATGACTATATCACATACAGAGCCGACACCATACAGCGTCCCCTCACGGCGGAATTGCAAGTAGTCCCCTCGCCCACCATGCCCGACTTTGCCCAACGCCCCTATCACATAGGGCGTACGAATATCACGGTCTACAAATATGGCAAATACCAGCTCACGGACTCGCTGACCCTACGCAATATCACCCTGCGCTGGAGCGGAGGCAAACCAAAACGCCCGCCCTTGCGTCTGCGCGCACTCATACGTTATCTCCACATGCGCAAAGGTAGCCTTTATAGCGAGGAGGCACACTCTACCATGCAAGACCAAATTGCCGCTATGGGCATCTTCTCATCCCTACAGTTAGACTTCACTCCACGCACCGACACCGACACTTTGGACATTCACCTGACCACCACGCTTGACAAGCCATACACCAGCGAGTTTGAAGCTAAAATCACCAACAAGACCAACGGGTTGCTCGGTCCCGGTCTGTCATATACCGTACACAAGAAAAATGCTTTCCGCGGTGCAGAGACACTAAGTGCCAGCATCTACGGCTCGTACGAATGGCAGACAGGAGCGAATATCCGTGGAGACAAGTCTGTCATCAACTCATGGACTCTCGGCGGAAACATTGACCTCAGCTATCCGCGTTTCATGTTTTTCGGCATTGGCAAGAAACTCAACCGACACACCCTCTCCACGACGAGCTTCAAGGCAGACTTCAAGTGGATGAACCGCGCTTTGTACTACAGCAGCGCGAGCGTCGGAGTGAGAGCCAAATGGACATTCCAGAAAGGTCGTCATATCCTCCATGAGTTTACGCCGATACACCTCGAATTCTCACGCCTGCTGAGCACCACCGAGACCTTCGACTCGATTGCCGACCAAAACCCAGCTCTTTGGACAAGCCTCAAAGACAAGCTCGTGCCAAGCATGGAATACAGCTTCACCTGGACCGGCGGTGACGAGTCAAGCCACACGAAGCGTGTCACCGCCTTTACCAAACAGGCCATACAGTATCAGAAATACACCCTCGAGTATGCCCACAATTTCCGTCTCAGCGAGCGTCAGCGTCTCGTCATGCGCGCATACCTCGGCATACTCTGGAACTATGGCAGCAAGTCCGCTCCATACGCTGACCTCTTTAGCGTAGGTGGAGCCAACTCTATCCGTGCCTTCGGCGTGCGCACCATAGGCCCTGGCTCATATCACCCTGAGAACAGCAATTACTCATATCTCAACCAAGTCGGTGACGCTAAATTTGAGTTCAACATCGAATACCGTTTCCCCATCGTAGGCAACCTCTACGGAGCCGCCTTCATAGACACGGGCAACACATGGCTCATGCGACAAGACCCTACTCGCCCCGGCGGCACACTGTCGTGGCGCACACTCGGCGACCAGCTCGCCCTCGGCACCGGCGTAGGCCTGCGCTATGACCTCGACGTCCTCGTAGTGCGCTTTGATTTGGGTGTCGGAGTCCATGCCCCCTACGACACAGGTCGCTCCGGCTACTACAATATGCCCTCATTTGGCAAGTCTCTCGGCTACCACCTCGCCATAGGATATCCTTTCTGATAAAAAAGTATAGCAAAGAGAGATTATTTTTATTAAAAAACACCTTATATCAAACATTTTTTATAACTTTGCTATCGGGAACAAACGCAAAAACAACAAATAATAACCAAAACAAACCAAATCATGAAACCAACACTTTTCCTTCTTGCAGCAGGCATGGGTAGCCGCTATGGTGGCCTCAAGCAACTCGACACACTCGGTCCTCAGGGACAAAGCATCATGGACTACAGCATTTACGATGCCATCAAAGCAGGCTTCGGCAAGATAGTATGGGTCATCCGCCGCGACTTTGAGCAACAGTTCCGCGAGCAGATACTCGCCAAGTACGAAGGTCACGTCCCATGCGAGCTTTGCTTCCAGGCTCTTGATGCCCTGCCCGAAGGGTTCACCGTGCCAGAGGGACGTGAGAAGCCTTGGGGCACGAACCACGCCGTACTCATGGGCAAGGACGTCATCAAGGAGCCCTTTGCCGTACTCAACTGCGACGACTTCTATGACCGCGACGCATTCATGGTACTCGGCAAGTTCCTCTCCGAGCTCCCCGAAGGCAGCACCGGCCGCTACGCTATGGTTGGCTTCAGCGTGAGCAACACTCTCTCAGACAGCGGCACCGTGAGCCGCGGTATCTGCGCCACCAACGAAGAGACACACATGCTCACCGACGTAGTAGAGCGTACCAAGATAGAGCGTCACAACGGAGAAGTTCAATATCTCGACGAGAACGACCAGTGGGTAACAATCCCCGACAACACACCATGCTCAATGAACTTCTGGGGCTTTACACCCGACTACTTCCAGCACAGCGAAGAATACTTTAAGGTCTTCCTCTCTGATCCCAAGAATCAGGCCAACCTCAAGAGCGAGTTCTTTATCCCCCTCATGGTCGACACGCTCATCAAGCAAGGCAAGGCTACATGCGAAGTCCTCCCCACCACATCAAAGTGGTTTGGCGTCACATATCCAGAAGACCGTCCGGGCACCGTCGAGAAACTTGCAGCGCTCCACGCAGCAGGTCAATATCCCGACCAGATGTTCTAAAACACATAAATACATTAAGGACTATATCTACGAGGTGGCGCATCTTCATGCGTCACCTCTGTTTAACCCGACATCTCATGAATAGAATTGCGCTCACCGCCCTCACCTTCGTACTCATCACCCTCAACACCTATGGCATCAAAGCCCCCAAATACATCTTCTACTTCATCGGTGACGGCATGGGGCTAAAACCCGTACAAATGGCACAGGCCTACAACCACACAGTCCTCGCCAACTCAGAGCCCCTACTCATGCTGCAATTCCCCGCCATAGGGTATGCCACCACCTTCTCTGCTAATCAACCCATCACCGACTCAGCCGCTGCTGGCACAGCCCTCGCCACAGGCCACAAGACCAACAACGGCATGCTCGGCATGGCCCCCGACTCCACCCATCTCACAAGCATCGCAGTCCAACTCAAACAACGCGGATACGGCATCGCTATCGCCACCTCAGTAGCCCCAGACGATGCAACCCCAGGCGCATTCTATGCCCACGTCCCGCACCGCAGCCAATTCTACCCCATCACGCAACACATGGCCCAAAGTGGTTACGAATTCTTCGCAGGCGGACGTCTCCGCGGTGGCAGCCCCACAGGCAAACAAGACGCGCGCTCCCTCCTCTGCGAGTCAGGCTACACCATCATCGATGGTCCCACAGAATGGGAGCAGAAAAAGACCGCCGAAAAGATTGTCCTCCTCAATGACCCACGTCACGACAACGACGACATAGCCTTCGTCGTAGACAGCGTCCCCTACAGCCTCACCCTCCCCTTCATCACCCGAGCTTGTATCGAACACATGCAAAGAGTCACACCCCACAAATTTTTCGTCATGATTGAAGGAGGCACCATCGACCACGCCATGCACAACAAACGTCCTGAAGCAGGAATACAAGAAGTCATCAGCTTCGACCACGCCCTACGTTATGCATACGATTTCTACCTCAAGCACAAAGACGAGACCCTCATCGTCGTCACCGCCGACCACAACACCGACGGCTGGCACACCGGCAAGCACAGCGCAGAGTTCGCACCCGTCATGGCTATAGGGGTGGGAAGCGAGCTTTTTCAAGGCTTCCAAGACAACACCGACATTCCACGCAAGATACGCTATATCGCCAAGATAGAGGACAAGTGAGATGATGACAGATACCCCAAAATACAAAATACTATCAAGCAG
>CALZLQ010000015.1 GCA_945788385.1 uncultured Prevotellaceae bacterium | reverse complement strand
ATCAAATAAAATTTGACGTTTTATTTGCTTTTCCGCTCACTTAATCGTATCTTTGTACCGCGTGTGGCTTATCATGACGCTCCTAAATTAGCATTTTGATTGACATGTCTGATATAACGATTAGGAAAATATCTTCGCAAAGCGACAAAAGGAAGTTTGTGCGTTTCAACTATGAGCTGTATAAGGATTGCCCTTATGCTGTGCCTGATTTCCTTGAGGATACGATGGATACTTTCGACCGTGAGGCAAATCCTGCTTTTGAGTTTTGCGAGGCGGAATGGTTTCTGGCTTATAGAGATGGGAAGATCGTGGGGCGCGTGGTAGCTATCATCAATCGTAGGGCTAATGAACGTTGGGGGACCAAAAGGGTGCGCTTCGGCTGGATTGACTTTGTCGATGACCGTGAGGTGAGCAAGGCTTTGCTGGAGGCTGTGGAGGCTTGGGGACGCGAGCGTGGCATGACGCAGATTGTGGGGCCGCTGGGATTTACTGACCTTGACCCTGAGGGTATGGTGTTTGAGGGCTTCGACCGCTTGGGTACTATGCCTACTATCTACAACTATGCTTACTACAATGACCACATGAAGGCTTTGGGCTTTGTGCCTGAGGCGGTGTGGGTGGATCGTACTATCAAGGTGCCTAATGGGGGACATGTGGCTAACTCTGAGAAGTTCTTTAGGGTGGCTCAGATTATGGAGAAGAGGTTTGGGTTTCGTGTGCATAAATTTCACAGCAAGAGGGAGCTGCGTGAGAGCGGATATATCCGCAAGATGTTTGAGATTATCAACACGTCGTATCGCGACCTTTATGGATATAGCGAGATGAGTGGCAAGCAGATGGACAAGTATGCCGAGTCGTACCTGCCCCTGATGAATATTGACTTGATTTCGGTGGTTGACAATCGCGAGGGTATACCTGTAGCGGTGGGGGTGTGTATGCCCAACTTGGCGAAGGCGGTGCAGAGGGCTAAGGCTAAGTTGTGGCCTTTCGGGTGGTGGCACTTGCTTAAGGCTCTTCATTTTAAGCATAGTGAGGCTATGGATTTGCTGCTGATTGGGGTGCTGCCTGAGTATCAGGATACGGGGTGTGTGGCTATGATTTTTGCTGACATCATCGAGTCGGCGCGTCGTTTGGGCTTTGAGAGGGCTGAATGTTGTCCGCAGCTTGAGACTAACACCAAGGCGCTGAGTATATGGCAGTCTTTGGAGTCTAAGGTGACGAGGAGAAGGAGGACGTGGAGGAAGGGTATCTGATCGTTTGTGTATGATTGTGTATGGAGGAATTGGATTTTGATGGTGCTGCCGTGACGGGCTATGACGAGGGTAATATCAGGCATTTGTCTGATATGGAGCATGTGCGTACTCGACCTGGTATGTATATCGGGCGTCTGGGTGACGGCTCGCAGGCTGAGGATGGTATTTATGTGTTGCTCAAGGAGGTGATTGACAATAGCATTGATGAGTTCAAGATGAATGCTGGCAAGCGTATCGAGGTGTCGATTGATGATAATCTGAGGGCTTCGATTCGTGATTATGGGCGTGGCATTCCTTTGGGCAAATTGGTGGAGGCGGTATCGATGCTTAATACGGGTGGCAAGTATGACTCCAAGGCTTTCAAGAAGAGTGTGGGCTTGAATGGTGTGGGTCTGAAAGCGGTGAACGCGTTGAGTTCGCATTTTGAAGCTCATTCGTATCGTGACGGGCAAGTGAGGCGCACGGTGTTTGAGAAGGGGGTGTTGATGAGTGATGTGACGGAGGCTTCGCAGGAGGAGAATGGTACATTTGTCTTTTTTGAACCTGATGCTTCGCTTTTTAAGCATTATGCGTTTCGGAGCGAATTTATCGAGACGATGTTGCGTAATTACACGTATCTCAACACGGGGCTGACGATTATGCTTGGCGGGAGGCGTATCGTGTCGCGCAATGGCTTGTCGGACCTCCTGAATGATCGTATGGATTATGATGCTCTCTATCCTATCTGTCATCTGACGGGGGAGGATATTGAAATTGCCTTTACGCATACCAAGCAGAATGGCGAGGAGTATTATTCGTTTGTGAACGGCCAGCATACTACGTTGGGGGGTACGCATCAGGCTGCGTTCAAGAAGTATATCGCTGAGGTTATCAAGGATTATTCGGGCAAGAATTATGAGTATGGGGACATTCGTAATGGCTTGGTGGCTGCTATCAGCATCAATATTCAGGAGCCTCTGTTTGAGAGCCAGACTAAGGTGAAGTTGGGCTCGCTGACGACAGCACCGGAGGGTGGGGTGAGTATTGATAAGTTTGTGGGGGATTTCGTCAAGGAGCAGGTGGATAATTTCCTTCACAAGAATACCGATGTGGCCGAGGTAATCCTCTCTAAGGTGCAGGAAAGTGAACGTATTCGCAAGGAGATGGCTGGGGTGGCCAAGAAGGCGCGCGAGATGAGCAAGAAGGCTAACTTGCATAATCGTAAGTTGCGTGACTGCAGGGTACACTTGTCGGACGTGCGTGGCTCGCAGCAGGAGGAGTCGTGCATATTTATTACTGAGGGTGACAGTGCAAGTGGTTCTATTACGAAGAGCCGTGATGTGAATACGCAGGCTGTATTTTCGCTGCGTGGCAAGCCGCTGAACTGCTTTGGCATGACGAAGAAGGTGTGTTATGAGAATGAGGAGTTTAATCTCTTGCAGGCTGCGCTAAATATTGAGGATGGGCTTGAGGGCTTGCGCTATAACAAGGTGATTGTGGCTACTGATGCCGATGTGGACGGTATGCATATCAGGCTGCTGATGATTACGTTTTTCCTGCAGTTTTTCCCTGACCTTATCAAAAAGGGGCATGTGTTTATCTTGCAGACTCCGCTCTTTAGGGTGAGGAATCGTCGCTCTAAGGTGGGCAAGAGGAGGATTGAGGAGCTTGAGGCTGAGTTGCGTGCTTTTGACGAGGCGGTGGAGATTTCGGGACGTGGGGGGACGCGCAGGCACTTGTCGATGGGGCAGGATTTCATCACTCAGTATTGTTATAGTGAGGAGGAGAGGGTGCAGGCTATTGCTGACTTGGGGCCCGACCCTGAAATTACTCGTTTCAAGGGTCTTGGTGAGATTAGCCCTGATGAGTTCAAGAATTTCATCGGTCAGGATATTCGGCTTGAACAGGTGACGCTCAACAAGAGTGACCAGGTGCAGGAATTGTTGGAGTATTATATGGGCAAGAATACTATGGAGCGCCAGAACTTTATCATCGACAATCTTGTGATTGAGGAGGATCTGGCTGAGGACGAGGAGGAGGTCATATGAGGGCTTTGTTTCCGGGGTCGTTTGATCCTTTCACTCGTGGTCATGCTGATGTGGTGGAGAGGGCTCTCGCGCTTTTTGATGAGGTGCTCATAGGAGTGGGGGTGAATGCTGACAAGGGGGGCTGGCTGCCTGCTGGAGAACGGGTGGAGCGTATCAGGGCTTTGTATGAGGATATGGGGCGTGTGACGGTGGAGTGCTATGAGGGGCTGACTGCTGATTTTGCCGCGGAGAGGGGCTGTGGTGTGGTAATCAGGGCGGTGCGTAGTGTGAAGGATTATGAGTATGAATTGCAGATGGCTGATGTGAACAGGAGGATTTCGGGCATTGAAACGGTGGTGCTCTTTGCCAAGCCTGAATTGGCGTGCATTTCGAGCAGCGTGGTGAGGGAATTGGCTCGTTTTTCGCATCGGATTGATGAATTTCTACCTGATAAATTGTAGTTTCGTATGATTAGACTGATTTCTGTTGTGTTGTCGCTGTTTGTGGCTGGCTGTGTTACGGCTCTAGCTCAAGATGCCCAAGAGGTGGAGAAGGAGTTTCGCAAGTTGTTTATGGCTACGGCTACGGTCAACAATTATTATGTGGACAGCGTGGATACTCACAAGCTTGTCGAGGATGCTATCTCGGGTATGTTGCTCAAGCTTGACCCTCATTCGTCGTATACTAATGCTGAGGAGACAAAAAGACTGAATGAGCCTTTGCAGGGCTCGTTTGATGGTATCGGCATTCAGTTTAACTTGCTTGAGGATACGGTATTGGTGATTCAGCCTGTGCCTAAGGGACCTTCGGAGAGGGCTGGCATCGTGGCTGGTGACCGTATAGTGTCGGTGGCGGATACGGTAATTGCGGGTGTGAAGATGTCGCGCGAGGAGATTATGAGCCGTTTGCGTGGCAAACGTGGCAGTATCGCGCATCTGGGGGTGAAGCGTGAGGGGCTGAAGGAGCTTATTTATTTTGATGTCAAACGTGACAAGATTCCTGTACACTCGGTTGATGCTGCTTTTATGGTAACGCCTGAGATTGGACTGATTCGTTTCAACAATTTTGCCCAGACTACTCATGGTGAGATGATTGAGGCTATTGATGCTCTCAAGGCTAAGGGTATGAAGAGACTTATCGTGGATCTGACGCAGAATGGTGGGGGATTCTTGCAGGCTGCGGCTGAAATAGGGAGTGAGTTTCTGCCTGCTGGGGATATGGTGGTGTATACGCAGGGACGAGTGTTCCCTCGTCAGGAGTTTCGCAGCAGGGGAGGGACGGCTTTTCAGGAGGGGAGATTGGCTATTCTTGTCGATGAGTATTCGGCATCGGCTGCCGAGATTTTGGCTGGCGCGGTGCAGGATCATGACCGTGGCGTGGTGATTGGACGCCGTACGTTTGGCAAGGGGCTGGTGCAGCGTCCTCTTGATTTGCCTGACGGAAGCATGATAAGGCTTACTGTTGCCAAATATTATACTCCGTCTGGGCGTTGTATACAGAAGCCTTATGAGAAGGGTAATCAGATGGAGTATCACATGGATTTGATTAACCGTTTTAACCATGGCGAACTGACGAATGTGGATAGCATTCACTTGCCTGACTCGCTTAAGTTCTACACTTTGAAGGAGGGGCGTACTGTGTATGGCGGCGGTGGTATCATGCCTGATTACTTCGTACCGCTTGATACGACGAAGACGACGCGCTTGTATCGTGAGATTTCTGCCAAAAATCTGGTGGTGAGCAATTCGTTGCGCTACCTTGACAAGTTGCGCAAGCGTATCACCAAGGATTATGACTCGTTTGAGGCTTACAGAGATGAGTATAGTGTGCCTCAATGGCTGATTGACCGCGTGTATAGCGATGCTAAGGACAAGGGTATAAACATTGATGTGAGCCCCGAGGAGAAGCGTCTGACTACGGAACGTATTGCATTGCTGCTGAAGGCTCTTTTGGCACGTGATGTTTGGGATATGAGTGAGTATTTTGCCATTATCTACAAAGATAATGAAATGGTTCTCAAGGCTGTCGAGCTTTTGCAGAGGTGATGGTCACTTTCAATTGTGTCAATGTGGCTCTGCCTGACTTGGACTGGGAGTCTGTGAGGAGGTGGATAGAGCGTGTGGCTGAGTCTTATGGCAGGCGTGTGGGAGTGGTGAACTATGTGTTTGTAGATGACGAGGAGATTCTGCGTATCAACCGTGAGTTTGTGGGGCACGACTATTATACTGACCATATCGGCTTTGACTATTCTGTGTCTGACCGTATAGCTGGCGATACATTTATTTCGCTTGATACGGTGCGTTCTAATGCGGTACTTTTTGGCAAGGAGTATGACAATGAGCTTTGCAGGGTTATAATTCACTCGATATTGCATCTGTGTGGTATTGATGACAAATCGCCTGATGAACGTGCCCAAATGGAGAGGGCTGAGGATGCTGCGTTGGAAATGCTCTTTGGGCATTCTCTTTTCTATGCAGGTTAACGGCTTCGTATCGGGTATAGGTATGATAGCATTTCTATACTTCTTCAATAAGTTGAAGAATATCGGTAAAAAGAAAATTTTCAAACTACTAAAATGTATACTGCTTATCTCGGCTCTGTCGACTATTACCGCAAATTACTCCATGGGGGTGGGGGTGTAGATTTGTCTTTACCTTTCACTAAGGGTGTGGGGATGAATCGTTGTATGATTGACTCACCTAATGGAGCTTTGGGGCTTTCTGTGCCTGTATGTGCGGTGAGAGGTAGGGTACCTTCGGGGGAGGTGATGATTGCGGAGCATGGCAATTGGCGTCATCAACATTGGAATGCTTTGTCTTCGAGTTATGGTCAGAGTCCTTATTTTGAGTTTTATGAGGATGATTTCCGTCCTTTTTACTCTGAAGCGAACTGGGCTACATTGGGTGAGTACAACGCTGCGCTTGATGCTAAGGTGATGGAGTTGTTGGGATGGGGTGGGGGTGTGGTGTCATGTAGCGAGAGTATGCGAAGATGGGACCTGCCTTATTATCAGGTCTTTGCTCACAAGCATGGCTTCTTGAGTGGACTGAGTATTGTGGATTTGCTTTTCAATATGGGTCCTGAGGCTGTGTATTGGCTGTGATGGGAGTGTGTAGTATGGCTGAGGATGGTCTGTTCAGAATTTTTACAGTCGATGAGCGTTGCCTGCCTGCAGTAGAGGAGGTAAGGCGTATGTATATGTCGCATGGGGAGTGGGCTGAGGAGATTGGTGCGGGCAAGATGTTTGGTGTATTGATATACGAGGGTGGATATCTGGCTGCATTTTCGGGGACTCTTGGGGGGAAAACGGTTCAGGAGGGCTTTGTGCCTCCTGTGTTTGACTCGGTATGTGGTGGGGGTGGTTATTTCAAGAGGGAGGAGGCTGAGATCTCGGCTATCAATGGTCGTATTGCCGCGTATGAATCTATGGGATTGAAGGGTGAGGCTGGACGTATGGTGGCTGAACTGAGGGGAGAGCGTAGGGCTCGTTCGCGGGCTTTGCAGGGGTGGCTGTTTGACAATTATGTGTTTGTCAATGGTAGGGGGATGCGCAAATCGCTGACTGAAATTTTTGCTCCTTATGGGGGTGCCATACCGAGTGGGAGTGGAGATTGTTGTGGTCCTAAATTGTTGCAGGCTGCTTTGCTCGGGGGTATCAGGCCTTTGGCTATGGTGGAGTGGAACTCGGCTAATGATCGTTTCTGTAGGCCGTGTACTCAGCGTTGCAGGCCTATTCTGGAGTTTATGCTCGATGGTCTGAATGCGGAGCGTGACCCTGAATTGGTGGCGTACGAGTCTGTGATGAACGGATTGAGGGTGGTGTATGAAGATGAGTGGCTTTGGGTGGTGGATAAGCCTGGGGGCCTGCTCTCGGTCTGCGGCAAGGAGTTTCTGCCCTCGGTATTGAGCATGACGGGTGGTCTGGAGGTACATCGCTTGGATATGGATACGAGTGGGCTGATGTTGGTGGCTAAGGAGGCTGGGGTACAGAGGGCGTTGCGTATGGCGTTTGAACGGCGTGAGGTTTACAAAGTTTATGATGCTTTGCTTGAGAGAGAAATGGTCGTGGGCTCGGAGGGGGTGATTGACTTGGCTCTGAGGGCTGATGTTGCTAATCGTCCTCGTCAAGTGGTCGATGTTGTCGGGGGTAAGGTGGCTGTGACGCGCTATCAGGTTGTGGGGAATATGGGTGGCTGTGCTCATGTGCGTCTGTTTCCTCAGACTGGGCGTACTCATCAGCTGAGGGTGCATTGTGCTTCGGCTGAGGGACTGGGCAATGCTATCGTGGGAGACAGGCTTTATGGGGTAGGGGCTGACGGACTGAGGCTTAATGCGAGTGTACTTGGCTTTGTCCACCCTGTGACTGGAAGGGAAATGGTGTTCAAGTGTAGTGCAAAATGGTTAGATGCTCTGGGTTGAAGACTTGGCGCGTGGCTTCGAGGACTTGCTCTGAGGTGATAGCGTTAATGCGCTCTATGAGGGTCTGGAGTGAAAGGGTACGGTTGTAGTGCAGCATGCGTTTGCCCATGCCTATGGCTACACTTTCGGGATTGTCATACGAGAGGGCTATCTGGCCTGTAAGTTGGCGTTTGGCAGCGGCGAGAGTGCGTGGACTCAGAGGGTTGTCGACGAGTCGGTATAGCTCGCGCTCTACGAGTCGTTGGCATCGCTTGACATCGTGATGATCACAGCCGTAGTAGACTGCCCATACTCCTGTGTCGGTATATGTGGTGAGAGTGGACTCTACTGTATAGACAAGTGCGTTCTTCTCGCGCAAGGCGAGGTTGAGGCGGCTACTCAGACCTGGACCTCCGAGTATATTGTTGGCGAGATAGAGGGCGAGGTGACGTGGGTCATTACCTCCAAAGGAGGGGGCTCCTATCATTACGTGGCTCTGGTGGGTACCTTTGTCGTAGGTGTAAGTGCCTGGAGTTGTGGTATGTATGGGGGCTGTGATTGGGGTGTCTATTAAGGTCGTAGTGGCCTGGGGCATAGCTTTTGTGGGGAGGCTATTGAGTATCTGCTGCTGGCTGACATTACCATAGACAAATAGGACGCTACGTTCGGGAATATATTGGCGTTGAGCGTAGGCTTGGATATCGTCGTGTGTGTATCGGCGCAGTTGCTGCTTGTCTCCGAGGATATTGCGGCCAAGGGGGTGTCCCTGAAAAAGTTGGGCTTCGAAGTCGTCATAGATAAGCTCGCTGGGGCTGTCGTTGTAGGACTCTATCTCATCGATAACGACTTCGACTTCTTTCTCTATCTCTGCTTGTGGATAGGTGCTGTGGTAGACGATGTCAAACAGTATGTCAAGGGCTCGGGCAAGGTGTTGACGATGACAGGCGCAGTAGTATATGGTTTCTTCCTTGCCGGTAAAGGCGTTGAGGTCGCCGCCTACACTCTCGATGCGCGTGATAATCTGGCGTGAGGTGCGACGCTGTGTACCTTTGAATGTGAGGTGCTCGGTAAAGTGGGCTATGCCACTTTCAGTGTCGAATTCATGTCGTGTGCCACTACCGATGGCTATGCCACAGTATATGGTATCTGTGGGGCTGGACGTGCTGACGAGGCGCATCCCATTACCTAAAACTAATGATTTCATATTGCAAATGTACAAAAAAAGTACGGCTTGGTGGCTGGGCTGTCATTGGTTTTTTGTATTTTTGTACCAAATTTTGATATTCTGCATATATGGGTATGACATTGGCTGATCTTGAGATTGGTGCAAGTGCTACTATTGTCAGTGTGGGGGGCGAAGGTTCTCTGCGTCAGCATTTGCTGGACATGGGGGTGCTGCCTGGGGTAGAGGTGACGATGATAAAGTTTGCTCCCATGGGCGATCCCATGGAGGTGCGCATACATAGCTACGAGCTGACGCTGCGCAAGGCTGACGCTGCGGGAATTACAGTGGAGACCGTGACCCACGGTCTATGCAAGACGGAACACCGGAGAAACGAAGAGTTTGCCATTTCGCCTGAGGTGGCAAAGCTGGGAGGGATGGAGCACCCTGGTCTGGGTGAGGAGGGCAGGTATCATTCGCAGCAGGAGAGGGACTCTGGGGTACATCACTCGGCTATCTCGGGACCGTTGACGTTTGCTTTAGTGGGCAACCAAAATTGTGGCAAGACGACGTTGTTTAATTTGCTTACCGGCTCTAACCAGCACGTGGGGAACTTCCCTGGGGTGACTGTGGACCGCAAGGATGGTGTCATCAGAGGACATCATGATGCTGTGGTGACGGACTTGCCTGGCATTTATTCGCTCTCGCCGTATACGAGCGAGGAGGTGGTGAGCCGGCGTTTCATTTTGGAAAACAAGCCTTCGGCTATCATAAATATCGTGGACGCTACGTGTATCGAACGCAACTTGTATCTGACGATGCAATTGATGGAGCTGGGTATACCAATGGTGTTGGCTCTGAATATGATGGACGAAGTGGAACGCAATGGGGGGGCTGTACGTATCAACCGCATGGAGGCTATGCTTGGCATTCCTGTGATTCCCATTTCGGCTATGAAAAACGAGGGCGTGGACGAGGTGATACGTCATGCCATGCATGTGGCACGGTATCAGGAGGCTCCTCTGAGACAGGATTTCTGCTCTCCTAACAGAAATGGAGGTGTGGTACACCGTGCGTTGCATGCTATTATGCACTTGATTGAAAATCGTGCCAAGGAGTCTGATATTCCTCTTCGCTTTGCAGCTTCCAAACTGATTGAGGGCGACGTGCTTGTAGCTGAAGCTTTGGGGCTGAGCGACAAGGAGCAGGAGGCTGTGGAGCATATCGTGACGCAGATGGAGGAAGAGCGGGGACTGGATCGTCAGGCTGCGATGGCTGCCATGCGTTTTGCCTATATCGGTGAGGTGTGTGAGCAGACTGTAGTCAGGCCACGTGAGAGTGCTGAGTATCGACGCTCGAAACGCATAGACCGTGTGCTGACGGGACGTTGGACGGCGTTGCCAGCTTTTGTGACTATCATGGGCTTGGTATTCTGGATTACATTCTCGTCGCTGGGAGCGTGGCTGCAAGGGCTTTGTGAGGCAGGTATAGAATGGATTACTGAGGTGACGGACTCATGGCTCACTGTGTGTGGCATAGCTCCGTCTGTTCATTCGCTAATCATCGATGGCATATATAGCGGTGTGGGGACGGTTCTTACGTTTCTACCGCTGATTTTGCTGCTGTTCTTCTTTTTGTCGATGCTGGAGGATAGCGGGTATATGGCTCGCATAGCCTTCGTCATGGACAGGCTTCTGAGGCGTATCGGACTGTCGGGGCGCAGCATAGTGCCGTTGCTGATTGGCTTTGGTTGCAGCGTGCCGAGCGTGATGAGTTCGCGCACATTGCCGAGTCATCGTGACCGCAGGCTGACGGTGTTACTTACTCCGTTTATGTCATGTACTGCCAAAGTACCTGTGTATGCCTTCTTCTCTGTGGCTTTTTTTCCCGAACATGCTGCATTGGTGACGATGAGTCTGTATGTCTTGGGCATTGTGGTGGGTATTGTGGTAGCCTTGGTGCTCAAACGCACTCATTTTTCTGGCGAGGCTGTACCCTTTGTGATGGAGTTGCCTAACTATCGTATGCCACTGATGAGCAACGTTGCAAGGCTGCTATGGGAAAAGGCGAGGGATTTCGTGCAGAGGGCGTTCTCGGTTATCTTCGTGGCTTCAATAGTAATTTGGTTTCTGCAGACTTTTGACTTTGGCCTGGATATGGTGGCTGAAGGGCAGGAACAGACGAGTATGCTGGCTCAAATTGCTGATGTTCTGGTACCCGTATTTGAGCCTTGGGGCTGCGGTGATTGGCGTATAATTACGGCTTTAGCGAGTGGTTTCCTTGCCAAGGAGAGCGTAGTAAGCACGCTGTCTACGCTTTTTGCGGGAGTGCCTATGAGTGAGGTTCTGACGCCTGTGACAGCATACGCCCTGATGGTTTTCTGTCTGCTATATACGCCTTGTGTGGCAGCCATGGCTACGATACGACGCGAATTGGGATCGAAGTATGCCGTAATAATCACTGTGTTTCAGTGTGTGCTGGCTTGGCTTGTAGCTTATGGAGTAGTGTTATCTTACGAGCTCTTTGCATAACTTATCCTGATAGAGTCGACTCTCGCCTACGGGGCTGTTGCGGTTGATGATAACGAAAGCGTACCAATGTCCGTTTTTAGCCTTGGCATAACCGCTGAGACTTGATACGGCACGACTCGTGAGTGTACCGGTCTTGCAGTATATCCTGCCACGGAACTCTGGCCCTGACATTCGTGTGAGCAAAGAACCCCGACGTGTGGAATGGGAGGGAGTAGCGAGGGCTTGGTTCAGGAGTATGTCGCGCATGGCTTCGTCGCTCCATGCATAGCGTAGCAGAGCAAGAAGGAAATTGGCATCAACTCGGTTTTCAGGCGAGAGTCCTGAGCCGTCGTTGAGTGTAAAGTGGGTGGTGTCGTATTTCAGGTCTTGACTGAGGAAAAGCTCTGTCTGGCTCTGCCCCCTGCCGCGAAAAGACTCGTAACGGTCATGGTAGTGGTTGGTATGGTGGTATAGGGCATCGGCCTTGATATTGCTGCTGTGTATCAACATAGGTGATATGACTTGCTCTATAGGGGTGGTGAGGGTCTTGAGAGGTGTGATTTCCGGATATATGCGCAGTCCGGACTCTACACTGATATTTCGGCATTTTATGCCTTGCTGGGCAAGAATGACTCTCAGCTCGCTCTTGATACGCTGCTGACCTTTGAGCAGAATGGGAAGCTTGATGTATGGTATGTCCCAGACGGAGGCTGTGTGGTGAGGACGCAATGTATCAGTACGCGCAAGGCTAAGTATGACCTTGCCTTCTATTTGGTTTATGCCTTTACGTCTGAGTGCTGAGACGAGCGGTGACAAATCGTCGATAATGGGGTCATCATCGGCTTGGATAATGACATCACCATGGAGGGTGCCGCCTGTGACATTTCCGCGAGTGGAGATGTGTGTCTGATATTTATGATCGGGACCGAGTCGCTTGAGAGCGGCTACGGCGGTGAGGAGCTTGATACATGATGCTGGGGGCATAAGCTCTTTCTCGTGCATCATAAAGACCACAGTGTCGGCACTGAGGTCGTAAATGGCGAGTGCTACATCGGCTGAGTCAAGACGCGATGGCGCTTTCGCGAAAGCTCTGAGTCTTTGCTCCATGATAGGGTCTGGGGCTGTCTGAGCATTACGCTCATGACTGTTGAGCTCGGATGTGGCTGAACGATGTCGAGCCCAATATTCTCTCAGCGTGCTCACTGGCCAATATACCAGCCATGATACAAGAGTAAGAGTGATGCACCAAAGCACCACTCTTACCCAACGTTTTAATCTGCGTTTCTTTTTCTGTTTTACCATTGATTATTCGGGGCGCATTACTACTACCGCATGCTTGCCTGAGGCAATTTTTTTCATCTGAGCTGATACAAGCTCTGGGGTGATGTCATCTACCGCTTTCTTATAGCCTGTATGTTCATCATTGCCATATACAATATAGCTCTGGATTACATCTTGCCAATATGAGTTTTTCTTGAGATTCACATCTGCTTCTTTGAGCATATTTGCCTTTACCTTAGCAACCATATCTGGGTCGGCACTCTGGCTTACCTGCTCTACGCCCTGCTTCATGAGGTCAAGAGAGAGGTCTACCTTTTCAGGGACAGAGATTGGTGCGTAAATCTGCATCATTGTATAGTCTGGTCCCACACGCTCTCCTTGGTCTGTATAGGCGTATGCTCCCACACTGTATGCAGCACCGGCATCTTCGCGTACACTCTTGAGCAGTACCATACTGAGCACTTCACCACATACTTGAGTCAAGATACGCTCTTGTAGGGTAGTCTTACCCTCAGCCTTATACATCTGGACTATATATGGCTTTGGGGTCTCCATCTTGCGCTTGAAGTCGCAGACTTTGTCACTATTGAAGAAGTTACGGATATCAGAGGTCTTGGCAACCTTGCCTTTGCCTGGGAGTGAGGCTATGTATTGACTTACGAGGGTGCGTATGCTTGCCTCGTCATAGTTACCAATGATTACAAAGGTGTATCTATTGGCTGCGGAATATTGCTCACGGGTTATTTCGAGGCAGCGGTCGAGGGAGATATTCTTGAGGTCATCTACGGTGAGATTCTTTGTGCGTGGATCACCATTTTTGACTACTGATTGCAAACTGTCAGAGAGCGTAGTCTCAGGACGCAGGTCACGGTTCTTGAGCTGAGTCTCGAGCATGGCCATCTGTGTCTGAAAGGCTTTCTCATCTTTCTGAGGTGAGGTAAAGCCGAGATAGGTGAGCTGGAGCAGGGTCTCAAGGTCTTTAGGAGTGGAGTTACCTCTGAGTTCATTGGACTGACGTCCGAGTGAGAGACTCAGAGTTGCTTGCTTGCCTGCAAGAGCTTTCTGCAACTCTGTATTGCTGAAGTTGCCAAGACCGAAAGTTTGGGTGACAGCATCGTAGACCTTAAGGTTGGTATAGTCTGCCTCACCATACAGGCATTCTCCACCTGGAGCATAGGCATAGAGGAGTACCTCATCGTCCTTGAAGTCGGTCTTCTTGAGTATGACGCGAGCACCATTGGAGAGAAGCAGCTCAGTGTAGCCAAGGGTCTCATTGCTGGTCTCCTTTTTTATTTTCCCCGGCTTGGGAAGCTGAGATATAAGGGGCTCGTCCTTGACATTGTCTACCCAAGGTGCTACCTCTTCTGTCCTCACCTGATCAAGTATCTGCTTCATATCTGAAGGCTCAAGATAGACGGAGCCTTCTTTTTCTTGGGTAAAGACGTATGATACGAGGTTGGTGTCTTGTGCTATGGTAAGACCGTTTTTGATACCTTGGTTGATGATTTCGATAGGTACATTTTGGGCTATGGCTTTCCATAAGTTATACTCGGTATCGGCGTCTGGCATTGCGCTACCTTCAAGAAAATGGTCGACACAATCCTGGTAGTATTTCTCGTGCTCTAGCTTGTCGCGGTTAGAATATTCCTTCTCGACGAGAGATATGATTTCTTCTTTGGCGCGATAGTACTCAGTGCCTGTAAATCCGTGGTCTGCAATGCGCTTTATCTCGCGTACCATAGTAGCGTAGGCATCACGCTCCTGCCCTTGCTTGGACACGCAAGTGAAGTCCCACGCATCTTTCGTCTTTGACAACACATAGCTACCATACGACAAGCCAAGATTGTTGAAAGGACAGTCAGGGCTCTGTGAAAGCTCACTCATACGATTGTTGAACATCATCTCTACAGCACGCTTTATATAGTCTTGCAATACCTCAATCTGAGTACCGCGTATTTCTTGCGGCATGGGCTCAGACTTCAGCATGATTGACATGATGCTGTATGGCATCTCTTTGTCGCGGTCGCTGATGAAGATGGCCTGATCGTTGTCGGGCACCATGACAGGTACGACGTGAGCTGCATCAGGACCAGCCTTTGCCTCCGAGAAGGTTGCTTTTATCTGGGCCTCTGTATGGTCTACATCAATATCGCCTATGACAATGATAGCCTGATTCTCCGGGTGGTACCACTTGCGGTAATACTTGCGAAGAGCTTCGTAGGGAAAGTTGTCTACCACCTCCATAGTACCTATGGGGAGTCGCTCGCCATATTTACAGTCTGGGTACATCTTGGGTAGGTTGCGCTCGAAGAGACGCTGCGAAGCACTATTACTCATAGCCCACTCGCCATGTATTACGCCACGCTCCTTGTCTATCTCTTCGTCTCTGAGCAGAAGACCACCTGCCCAATCCTGAAGCACGAGCAGACAGCTGTCGAGGGCAGACTGACGAGTAGTGGGGACATTGTTGATGTTATAGACAGTCTCTTCGATACTGGTATAAGCATTGAGATCCTGACCGAAAGCAACTCCGAGCGAACGTGTGTACTCGATGATGCTGTTTTTCTCGTCAGGAAAATGCTTGCTGCCATTGAAAGCCATGTGTTCAAGAAAGTGAGCCAGTCCGCGTTGGTCATCATTCTCTTGGATTGAGCCTACACGCTGCGCGATGTAGAAGTTGGCAACATGTTCGGGATACTTGTTGTGACGAATGTAGTAGGTAAGTCCGTTATCGAGCTTGCCTATACGCGTCTTAGGGTCAGTAGGTAACTTTGGTAACTGCTGCGCTTGAATGCCAATTACTGCTACGACGAGCAGAAAGAGCATTAGAATTGCTTTTTGTCTCATTATATATTATTTATTTTCATTCACCCTTGTCGTTAAGTGAGAGCATAGAAAACCTAGTTGCTCTGCAAAACTCAGAAAAGCCCTAACTTAATCCGATGATTTTTTCCATAAAGTAGGGGAGCTGCTTCTTCCACCAACACCAGTCGTGGTCTACATCGTAGCCCCAATAGTCCACCATCGCAGGAATGCCCTTGTTCTTGAGCACCCCATCAAGACGGCGAGTACTCTCAAGCAGTTCGTCTTCCCAACGCCCCTGACCTACGCAGATATAAATATTGCGTTTGGGATAAAGACTCATCCAAGGATGGTCTTCGGGCATCTCACGCAGGAAATCTACTGGAGAGTTCATAAACGTAAGCTCATCGCTGTAGAATGGGAAACCATAGCCAGCATCGTACAGACCGCTGAGAGCTATGACAGAATCAAAAATATCCGGACGACGGAAGAAGAAGTTGCCAGCATGGAATGCACCCATAGAACATCCAGTGACGATGAAAGTCTCATCTGGAGTCTTGCGTACCTCAGGAATTAGCTCTTCGCAGATATAGTTGAACCAACGCTCATGCTGCTCGATACGCCAGCGGTTATCTTGTCCTTGTCTGCTCCAAGTCTCTCCGTCGATACCATCGCAGGTGATTACCCTAATCTTGCCCTTTTCTATCCAAGGCGAGAGAATATCTATCATTCCAAAACCTTCGTAGTCCCAAAAGCGACCATCCTGACTTGGGAAAGCGAGTACTGGGTGACCCTCCTCACCGTATGTCTTGTACTCCATGTCACGACCAAGTGACTTGGAATAATGTTTGTGATATGA
>CALZLQ010000014.1 GCA_945788385.1 uncultured Prevotellaceae bacterium | reverse complement strand
CAGCAAATGCGCAGCAACGCATCTCCGGTACAGTATCGGATGATTTCGATGTGATCATCGGTGCCAACGTCAAGGAGATGGACAAGAACAACCGTGTCCTCAACGCTACAGTCACCGACTTCAACGGTAACTTTACCATGACCATCAAGGACAGCAAGAGCAACCTTGTTGTCAGCTATATGGGCTACAAGACCTTCACCACCCCAGTAGCAGGTAAGACCGTATTCAAGATCAAGCTCCAAGAGAATGCCAAAGTCCTCAAGGACGTAACCATCAAGGCAAAGAAGATGGCAGCCACTACAGGTCTTGACATTCCGGCAAAAGAGTTTGCAGGAGCCGTACAAAAATTTGATATGAGCGAGCTCGATGGACTTGCATTCACCTCAGTAGACGAAGCACTTCAGGGTCAGATTGCAGGTCTTGACATCGTAGCCAACTCTGGTAACGCAGGTGCAGGTACGACCATGCGCCTCCGTGGTACCAGCACCCTCAACGGCAATGGCCAGCCTCTGATTGTCGTCAACGACCACATTCAGGAGCTTCCCGATGACGCCTTCAACGGCATCGACTTCAGCGACCTCGACAACGAAGAGATGTTCTCCACCCTGCTCAATGTCAATACCGAAGATATCGAGAGCGTCACAGTCCTCAAGGACGGTGCAGCAGCCAAGTGGGGTTCTAAAGGCTCAAACGGTGTAATCGAAATCAAGCTCAAGCGCGGTAAACGCGGAAAGACGAGCGTGACGTTCAACTACAAATTTACAGGTACATGGCAGCCAGCAGGCTATCGTATGCTCAATGGCGATGAATACACCATGTATATGAAGGAGTCGCTCTTCAACCCACAAAATGGTTGGGACAAGGAGATTCCTGAGCTCGAGTACCCCAAGAACAAGTACGACTACATCTACAACAACTATAACAAGAACACAGATTGGGTCAACGCCGTACAGCAATTCGGTCAGGAGCACCACTACTACCTCACTCTAAGCGGTGGTGGCGAGAAAGCTACATTCCGTATTGGTGCAGGTTATGATACCAACAAGGGTACCAACATCAACCAGAAGTTTGATCGTTTCAGCACGACCACTACACTTGACTATTGGGTCAGCGACCGTATCAAGTTTAGTGCCAACATCCCACTCACATTCTCTACACGTCACAACAACTCCGTAGCCAACACAGCCAACGGAAAGGCGTACAAGGCTATGCCTAACATGAGCATCTACGAGTGGAACGATCCCGACGGCACAGGCATCTATCGTCAGAGCGATAATTATTTCTACATGCTCCCCATTGCTGCCAACATCGCAGGCTCCAACTCAAGTCGTCTAGACAATGACGGCAATCACACCTCATGGGAACTTCGCGACATGTTTGCCAACGGCAACCCCATTGCATATGCCAACGAGAGCACAGCCGACCAAAAGACATACGAGCTCCATCCACAATTCTCGCTCGAGTACAAGCTCCTTGGCAAGAGCGACGACAAGTGGCGTCTGAACTATGTCGGAGACGTGCAACTCAACATCTACAATACTACCGACAATTCCTATACCCCATCCTACCTTACCAATATGCCATGGATATGGGGCGGAAGCAATGGTAGCGACCTCGGCAACAACAACCGCAACACCGTAGGCAACAGCGAGTATAAGTCACTTGAGTTCTTCACCCGTCACGACTTGCGTGTCTACAGCGCATTCAAGAACCCCGACCACAGCCTCAGCGGTTTGGCACGATTTGAGATTAGCTCCGGCAACAGCACGAGCCAGAACATTGGCAAGTGGAACCTCCCCGATGGAGTTACAGACCCCAGCTCAACCGGTATGATCGACAGAGCCGCTGCATACAACGGCTCATGGCGCGGACAGAGCTTCTACTTCCAGGCCCACTATTCATACAAATCCAAGTACAACCTCGATGCCAGCGTACGTATCGATGGTAGCACAAATTTCGGTTCGGGCAACAAATACGGCACCTTCCCCTACATCGCAGCACGTTGGAATATCTCCGACGAAGGCTTCATGAAGTGGTCAAGCAAGTGGCTCTCAATGCTTGCGTTCCGTCCGACATTCGGTATCTATGGCAACTCTTCAATCGGCTCTAACAATCAGTACAACCGCTATGGCTCGTCAGGCAAGTATATCGGTCATGACGTTATCGTACCTGAGAATCTCTCGCTCCAGAGCATACGTTGGGAGAAAACCTCAATCTGGAACCTCGGTTTCAACCTTGGTCTGTTTGATGATTTCTTCACAGGCGAATTTGAGGTATATGGCCGTAAGACTACCGACCTGCTCATCAGCAACATCAACATACCAGCAGCTAACGGCTTCAATACTATTGCCAAGATGAATGGAGGTGAGATGTACAACAAGGGTTGGGAAATGAACCTCAACACAGCCAAGTTTGCCAAAGTCGGCAAATTCAGCATGAAGGCACGCCTTAACCTCTCACAGAACTTCAACGAGGTGCAGGAACTCAACAGTCTATACCTTGAGTCTGTCAACGGCTCTGAAAGCTGGCAGCCTACCAACCAGTCATGGAACAAACGCGTGCAGATAGGCAACGCACTTGGCTCAATCTATGGTCTGAAGTACAAGGGCGTATACAGCTACGACTATGACCACAACGGTTATGAGGTCAACAGCTGGTCAGCATACGGTTACAACGAAGCCCTCGAAATGAACGGAGAGAAGAGAGTCGCTTCCAACTACAACGAGTTCAGAGATATGCTCAACAACGGCTGGACAGCCACAGGCGTGGACATCAAAGGCAACCCCATCAACACAGCAGCAGCAGCAGCACGTCGTGGCGACAATTCCACCTGTCCTATCGCCTACGATGCCAACGGCAATATGCTCACCGACCAAAAGGGCAGCCCACTCCCAATGTACTACGTCTATAACAACGATGGCGGTTCACGCTACCAGTTCCGCGGAGGTGATGCCATCTATGAAGACATGAACAACGACGGTCAGATAGACCGCTATGACATGCAATATCTTGGCAACTCCAACCCCAAACTCTTCGGAGGTGGCGGTCTGACGTTCTTCTACGGCAAGTTCAGCATGAACATCGGCTTCAACTTCCGTGTGGGCAGCATGGTAATCAACAATGCACGTGCCACATACGAGAGCATGGTCAACAACAACAACCAGTCATACGCGACCACATGGCGTTGGCGCAAGAACGGTGATGTCACCGAAATGCCACGCGCCATGAACCAATACGGTACAGGCGTCAAGAGTTACAACTCATTGCCAAGCGACCGTTACGTAGAAAGCGGCGACTACTTCCGCATCCAATACATACAGTTAAAGTACGATGTAGAGCCACAGAAGATAGATTTCTTCAAGAAGTGCGGTATCAGAACACTCAATTTCTCAGCATCAATCAACAACATTGCATGCTTCAGCAAGTACACAGGTGTTGACCCTGAGGTGAGCCCCAACGGCTTCAATCCTGCGATCGACAATGCAAAGGTACCACGCAGCAGGTCTTTCACATGTAGCGTAAATCTTGGTTTCTAATACACAAACACAATGAAGACATATAAAAATATAATAAAGACCACCGCCTTGCTCGCAGTAATGGCAGCAGGGATGGCATCCTGCAACGACTTCCTTACGGTTTATCCTCAGGACAAAATTACCGAGGAGACATTCTGGGAAGACAAGCGCGACCTCGAAGGTGTGCGCTATGCAGCCTACAAGCAATTGTCCACACAAGTGGAAAAGATGATAGTATGGGGCGACCTTCGAAGTGATGCCTACAAGCTCAACACCATACTGAGTTCAGAGCAAGGCAATCGCGACAAGTATCGCAA
Organism: uncultured Prevotellaceae bacterium; assembly: GCA_945788385.1. Classification (GTDB taxonomy): domain Bacteria; phylum Bacteroidota; class Bacteroidia; order Bacteroidales; family Bacteroidaceae; genus Physcousia. The sequence continues at coordinate 12,843 of CALZLQ010000014.1, read as the reverse complement.
CATGATTCAGGCGAACATCGACACGACTTGGGCCGATTACGACTGGAGTGGCATGTATTCGGTAATAGGATACTGCAACAAGGTCATTGCGCACGGCCAGGATGTACTCGACAAAGACAAGCAGTTCACACAGTCAGAGTGGACTCAGATGAAGGCTGAGATGGTCACCCTGCGCACTCTTGCATACTTCTACCTCGTACGCGCATTCAGAAATGTGCCCTACACCACCAAGGTAGTGACCAGCGACTCAGAGATAGAGTACTTCCCCCAAATGCCGGGACTTGAAGTCATGGACAACCTCATACGCGACATGCACGAGGTAGAGAATCAGGCTCGCAACCGCTTCACCAGCACCACTGAGACCAAAGGCATGATTACCAACAGCACCATCGACGTGCTCATAGCTGACCTTTATCTTTGGCGTGCGAGTCTGCTCGAAGGCAAGAAGGAAGATGCCCTTGCAGCCTCAGACTATCAGCAAGCCATCAACTACTCCAAATCTGCAATATGCAAACTCGGTGACCAGTTTGATGAAGATATGAAAAACTCTATGATGAGCCGTGAAGGATATATCTCTTGGGGAGATGCTCCTGACTTTGGCAGAGCAGCAGGACTTGACTTCATGTACAAGAACACGGTCGAGTCAGCCAACCTCGGTTCGTTCAGCATGCGTGCCTACGACTACATTTTCTGGATTCAGAACTCTTATGAGAGCTTCTTCGAGCTTCAGTTCAACTCTTCAGACTCCCGCAAAAATGGTAGCGTCAACTCTATGTGGGGTAGCGGTTCGTCAGTACACTTGGTTAGCACCTTTGCCGAAGACAATCGTAAAGACATGAGATTCTGGTTCAGCGCGTGGAGGAACATCGCTGGCCAAAAGGAAGCACAAGACTGGTATTGTCTGAAATGGCGCGGCGTGGAAGCATTCATGACGGAGTACATCGGTAAGGAGAATGTCAAGATAGAAGTCGAGACCAATAGCAGCGACTACAAAAACTGGATTATCTACCGCCTTAGCGACGCACTTCTGATTGAAGCAGAAGCAGCCGGATGCCTTGCAGAGCTTGGCATCGATGCCGACAACAACGCACTACTCTGCAACAAGCTCATGATGATGGTCAACCGTCGTTGGTATATTGACGTACAGAACGGTGGCGATATTGAGTTCGACCTAAGCAAGGAATTCAGCAAGGATCCACTCAAAGCATACGAGACCGACTTCTACGGCACTTCAAAGATTACCAACCGCAAGAACCTCGTCAAGAACGTGATGAAGACACGTCTCATCGAGTTTATGGGCGAAGGCAAGCGCTGGTTTGACCTTGTACGTTGGGCTGAGCGCAACAATCAAGACTGCGTCAAGCATGATACAGACCCGTCAAAAGACGAAGATCCCGGTATGAGAGAAATGTTCAGGACATTCATGAACAATATCACAGGTTTTGAGACAATCCGCAACCGTTGCACCAATATGTGGGGACTCTATTGCCCTATCTACTACATGGAGATTAAGGCATACCGCGCAGGGGGAGCATCCGACAAGATTACCCAGAACCCAATTTGGAACAAATCTAAATACGACAGATAAGCGGAGGACATAAAATATGAAGAAACTTAATATTTTCAAAAGAATTATTCTCCTGTTGCCTATGATGGCATCAGCAGTTCTCTTTCAGAACTGTACAGAGGATATTGACACATCCTCACGCTATGTCTTCGAGGGTAACACAATCCTGAGTTACCTAGAGAGTCACAGCGATGAATACAGTCAGTATATACAGTTGCTCAACGAGGTCAAGATAAGCGACATGAGCGAGTCAACAGTAAGTCAGTTGATGACTGCACGCGGCAACTTCACCTGCTTTGCCCCTACCAACGAAGCCATTGACCTGTATCTACGAGGACTCGTAGAAGAAGGCAAAATCTCAGTTGCAAGCTGGGATGCCCCAGAGTTTCTCGCCGACGACAAGCTCCTCCTCGAGAAGAAGAAGCAGATAGTCCTGAACTCCATCATCGATGGTGGAGACAATACTACTGCCTACGAGACAAGCTACTTCAGCGAGCGTGCCAGCAACAAGGAGCTCATCGGCCTGCCCACAATGCAGGACAACAAGCTCCAGATTATGCTCACCTCAGAGTCTGGTCTTTGGGAGACCGAAGAAGAAAAGCTCCAGTTGATGGATATAAGCAAGTATTGTGTGGAAGGTGCCCCCATCGACAGCAAAAACTGCGACATCTATACCATCAACGGCCGTATACACAAAGTACACAAAGTAATCGCGCCAAGCACTGAGACCATTGCTGAAAGTTTCGAGAAAATAATCAAGGAGAAGACAAAGGGCTACTACGTATTCGCTACACTTGCAAAAGCATGCGGACTGTTTGGGACTCTGTCTGAAAAAGAAGACGCAGAATACTACAACAAGATACTCAAAGGTGAACTCAAAGATCTTGCCAACCACAACACCGAGGGTAACCCAGGCAAACTGCCCAGCCGTCGCTACATAGGCTTTACAATCTTCGCAGAGCCAGACGAATGGTGGGAACAGGCAATAGGTATCAGCATCGATGAGTCAACTACCGAAGATCAGGTAGTAGACGCTGTGCGCGAATATGTCGAGAATAATGGTTTATACAAGAGAGAAGGCGGCGTCACGGGTACAGACTACACCAACACAAACAATGCCCTCAATCAGTTTGTAACCTATCACATACTGCCCGCGCGTATAGCCAACGACAAGCTCGTCATACACTACAATGAACTTTGGTACAACCCAACTGACCGCCAGAAGCAAGCCTCAGTATTTGACTACTACACCACCATGGGACAACGACGTCTGCTTAAGACATACGAGGCAAGAAGACCCTACGGAGACAGCCGCACAGATGTAATATGGCTCAACCGCGTGCCCAAGCTTGACAACAAGCGTACCGGCAATTATACGGAAAACGGTTCTCCAATAAACCCCGGCGTAGAGATACTCACACAAAATGTCACGAAGCTCTACAATGGCTACATCTATCCAATCTCAGACCGTCTCTACTTCAACGAAGAAACTGCCGACTATCTCAGTAGCGAACGTATACGTATCGATGCCTCTACATTCTTCAAGGAACTCATGACAAACGACATCCGCGATAACGAGAACACCGATGCCTCATACCAGACAAAGGGCTTCCCCGTCGACAAGGATTATCGTTATCTTGATGAATGCTGGATTAACGAAGGCACACGCTTCTTCTATCTCTGCGGACGCAAGTCAAAGACTTCATCATGGCACAACTATCAGGGCGACGAGATCAACGTAATTGGCAAGTACCAGATGACCATGAAGATGCCTCCAGTACCAAAAGACGGATACTACGAGATTCGCTATGGTGCAAGCTGCTCAGTACAGCGCGGTATGTGTCAGGTATATTTCGGCACCAACAAAGACGCTCTGCCAGCAGCAGGCATCCCTCTTGACCTGCGCAAGGGAGGCGAATACTGGTATCTCGGCTCAACCACCCTCGACTCAGGAATAGGTTGGGAAGCCGACGACGCCAACGACGAGCAAGCCAATATCGAGCTCGACAAGAAGCTCCGCAACAACGGCTTCATGAAGGCACCAAACAGCTACTACCGAATCGGAGAGTCACAGCCTATGCGTGCCACATCATTCATCGGTCGTCGTATCATCGTACGTCAGGAGTTAAAGGCCAACGAGACATACTACATCAAGTTCATGAACGTGCTTGAGAACGAAGGTTCACAGTTCTACATGGACTACATCGAGTACTGTCCGAAGTCAGTCTACGACAATCCTACCGAGCCCGAAGATATCTGGTAAACATCACGACAACGGGACAGAAAAAGAGATAACACAATTAACCTAAATAAAATTCACTATTCATATTATTATGAAAATAGGAAGAAAACATATAGGTGCCATATTGATGAGTGCTGCCCTCATAGCAGCCTCATCATGTACCGACACATGGAATGAGCACTACGAGGCAGAAACAGGCACGTCTGCCGACCAAACCTTGTGGCAAACCATCTCGCAGGACGAAGATTTGAGCAAGTTTGCCCAGCTCATGGAAGTTGCCAAGTATTATCGTGACGAAAATCACCCTGCCTACACCACCACCACTGACGGTCAGGTGCCCTACACCTACAGGCAGATACTCGAAGGCAACAACACCGTCACCATCTGGGCAATCAAGAACGACGCTCTGAGCGACAACGGCAACGAGAACGACAAGGGTGACTGGGCATACTGGCTGAAGATGGCACAGGACGACGGCTACAACTTCCAGCAGCAGTTCATAGGCAACCACATGGCACTCTCACGCCGCCCCATGGCAGCATCAGGCACCGAGAGTGAACGCATCCGCCTTGTCAACAACAAGCTCGCCGAGATAGACTATGCCAACCAGACCTTTGCCGGCTCAAAGATTATCAAGTCAGACATAGGTACCCGCAATGGTCTGCTACACGTGATAGACCAGTTGACTCCATTCGACTACAACATCTACGAGTACATCAAGTTCAACACAGACGCCAAAACATCAAAGATACGTGACTACATCGTCAAGCGCGATACCACGTATTTCCTGCCAAGCGCAAGTATCGAAGGCTTGCCCGATGCAAACGGCAACCCCACCTATGTCGACAGCGTGTATTTCCAAGGCAACATGAACTTCACTAGGAGCCTATACGACCCCACCGACTATGACTCAAACGATGCATGGATGAGCGGTATGAAGATGATGGCTGCACAGATTAACGCCGAAGACTCAGCCTACATAGTAGTTATACCCACCAACACAGCGTGGGACGAGGCTGTCAACCGCATCTCTCCCTGCTACAACTACACCGACACCTATCCACGTATGGACAAGATCAAGACCGGCGACAAGACCAAGACCATGGACATCAAGAACGCCCGTCAGACCTACACCACCAGCGATGGCAGCCTCTACGAGACTACAGACTCGCTACGTGATGTCAATGTCACAATGGATATAGCCACACAGCTCGCCTTCAACCTCAACGAGCAGCCCCAGATCAACAAGCAAAAATGGACAATGGAGGAATTCATGAAGAACTACGAGCTCTGTCCGTACCTTATCAATACGCGTGGAGACACCATCTTCAACAAAGCACTCGACAAGCAGGGACGTGGCTGCGATCTCTCAGAAGTCTTCTCGGGCAACAAAGTCAAGATGAGTAACGGCTATGTCATCGAAACCGACAAATGGGGAATGCCAAGCGATGTATGGAAACGCCCTGTTGAAGTAGAATGCGGTTACAACTACTACGAAAAGTCATCCAGCACACAAATGACCATCGGCAACATCAATGTATCACAGTCAGAAACATGGATTGACATATACGGACGTCCTGAGAACCTCTCCTACGCCATCGTAACGGGCAACAACACCAACGCACGCCCGGAAATTGTCTTCCCACTCTACGGAAGCAGTCAAGGCAGCGCCTACGTGATGAGCAATCTCAACGGCAAGGGAGTAAAGTATGATATCTATGCTGTCATGGTACCCGTTTGGTACAAGACAAGTCAGGAAGAGCCAGACTTCTTCAAGGTTATCACAGAAGAAGTACCTGACCCCACAGAAGAGGAGCCAGATAGGACGAGGTTAGACACTATAGAGATAATCCATCAGCACAACCTGCTTGAGTTCACTCTCTATTATTGGAACGGCATCCCCAACAAGACAACCTATGAGTACAAGAATCAAGAAAGCATCTCCAAGAAGAACGTCATCTACCATGGTGAGAAAGTCGAGCCCGTGCTGATTTTTGAGGACGTAGAGTTCCCCTACTCATATAAGAACCTGTACAACACGTATCCAGTTCTCAAGGTTGCTTCGTTGGCACACAACAATACAAACTGCCAAAACGATGACAAGAGCACACACAGCTTAGGTTTCAATATCGACCGCATCTTACTTGTGCCAAAAGAGAACTAACAGACATGTCAAACCATAAGAGCAAATTACAATGAACAACATAATCAATACAGACCTTATCGGTAGAATCCGCCTCACAGGCTTCACTCTACTGGCATTTGCGGCGTTTGGCACAACGACAGCCCACGCACAAGATGCAGAGGCATCCGAGACAACCGAGGTCCGCAGAGTCAAGAAGAGTGCCCCCAAATACCAGACACGTCCCATCAAGGGCAAGGTAATCGACTCAGCCACAGGAGCAGCTATGGGAGGTGTACGTGTACAGGCACTCGGTATGGGACAGTACTCATGCCTCACCGAAGAAGACGGCACCTTTACACTCAACCTGCCCACCTTCCTCAACTCTGTCTACGTCTACGCCCCAGAGTACAACGCACTCCAGAGCGTCGTATCTGACAGAGAGATTAATGTGATACCCCTACTAAGTGCAAACTTCAAGTCTTTCTACGGCGAAGGTACCCAAATCGCAGCCAAAGCAGAGACTAAGCTCAAAGAGACAAGTTCGCTAACCGTCGAGACCGACATGATGAACCACCTCGCAGGCGACATCAACATCGTACGTAAGAATGGCCTCCCCGGGCAAGGCGCATACATGACCATACGTGGTGTCAACTCGCTCAACGCAGGCGCACAGCCTCTCGTGGTGCTTGACGGCAACATCATCGACATGCAGTATGACCGCACCGCTCTGCACGAAGGCTACTTCAACAACGTGCTAGCAGGCATTGACCCTGAGACCATCGACAAGGTTGAAGTACTCAAGAACGGAACCTCACAGTACGGAGCCAAGGGCGGCAACGGCGTGATTGTCATCACCACAAAGCGCGGTAAGAGCCAAGCTACAAGGATTAACGCACGCATCTACGGAGGCGTGGAGCTCATGCCAAAACAGCTCAACATGCTCTCAGGCAGCCAGTACTCCACTTATTTGGGCGACCTCATCCCTACCATCAAGAATATGGACCAGAACACACTCAACTCGTTTGTATTTCTGGATCAGAGCCCTACAAACTTCTACCGCAACGTCTACAACAACAACACAAACTGGCAAGACGGCATGTATCGTACTGCCGGTAGCCAAAACTACAAGATTAGCGTAGAAGGCGGTGATGACGTAGGTATGTACTCACTCTCATTGGGCTACACTCAGGCAAACAGCACAATGAAGCAGAACGACATGTCACGCCTCAACCTCCGCTTCAATACCGACATCAAGATAGGCAACAAGATTGTGACCGGACTCGACATCAACTACAACCAGACAGCCTACAACATCCTTGACAATGGTTGGAGCGAGAGCTATGCCATGCAAAACATAGGCTCAGTCAATGTTCTCGGACTCGTCACAGCCCCATTCATCAGCCCTTACAGCTACTATTTGGACCAGACAGACCCCAACAATCCACAGTTGCTTCTGTCACAGGAGTGGGCAGGCAAATACGCAGCCACCGAGACCAACTTCATCAAGAATCCGTTCATCTTCTCCAAGATGCTCAGAGATGTCAACGAAGTGACACGCAATCCATACTGGATACTCGAAAATGGTAACGGCAAGAACAAGAACTACGCCGAGATGACCAATTTCGGAATCAACGTATCACCCAAGTACCAGATCAACAAGGATTGGGCAGTATCAGACCGTTTCAACTTTAACATCAGCCGCAACAACGAGAAGTACTTCCTCCCCAACTATGGTGCCACGCCATATATGCTCACCGACCTCGGCGAGATAACCTCAGTACTCAAGAGCCAGTTTACCAAGCAGACCACCATCAACAATGACCTGCGCGTAGAGTACGCACACCAGTGGGGCGCACACACCTTTGATGCCTTTGCAGGCTGGCGTTTCAACTCATACGATTTCTCATACTCATACCTCAGCGGCTACAACAACGAGAACGACAAGTTGCCCAACATCTCAAAAGACATGCAGTTTGTCAACTCAAGCGGAGTCAGCGACTCATGGCGCGATATGACCTACTATCTCAACGCCAACTACAACTATGCCAACCGATACTTCGCCCAGTTTGGTCTGAGCATGGCTACATCAAGCCGTTTCGGCCAGCACACCAAGGCCTCCAACGGGTTCCGTCTCGGCGGTGTAAGTTGGGGTGTATTCCCATCATTGCAGTTAGGTTGGGTGCTTACCAACGAGAAGTGGTTCAAGACCAATCCTAAATACATCAACTACCTCAAACTCACAGCAGGCATAGAGCTCAACGGCAACGACGGACTCGACTACTACGCAGCTCGCACATATTGGAGCACCGAGCAAGTCTTTGAGAACGTATTTGGTAAATACCTCGCCAACATTGCATCAAGCCAGCTCCAGTGGGAGAATATCCGCAAGGCAGATCTCGCCCTCCAAGGCTCATTCTTCAAAAACAGACTGCAGGCAGGTATCAACCTCTACTGGAACAAGACCACCGATATGCTCACACAACGCGACCTCTCAGACCAATACTTCATGGCAGGTATCTCCAACTATTGGACCAACGAGGGAGCAATGACCAACAACGGCGTAGAGTTTAATGTCAACGGAGCCATCATCAACAAGAAAGACTGGAAGTGGGAGCTCGGAGCTACACTCGGACACTACAAAAACACCGTCACAGAGCTGCCCGACTCAAGAGACAACACTATCGAACTCTACATGCGTAATGAAAACGGCACACTCGATAAAGAGTCAAAGCAAGAGATGCGTGGCTACACAACCAGCGCATACGGCAACGGCAACATACTCACAGCCGTAGGCTATGCTTCAGGCACATTCTATGGCTGGGAAGTCAACAAAGCCAACGGAAGCACAGGAGTATTCAAGGACGATGCTGAAGCACGCGCTGCAGGCAAGTACGGCTATCTGCGCTACTACACTGGCGGTCAAATCCACGAGTACAAAGCCGGTGATATGTCATACGTAGACCAGAATGGTGACGGTTGGATAGACGACAGCGACAAGGTGGCCCTCGGCAATGCCCACCCCGACCTCTTCGGCAACATCTTCACAAGCCTCACCTGGAAGAACCTCCGTCTTGACATGAACTTCAAGTACAGCATTGGCAACGACATATACAACTACCAACGCTCAATCCTTGAGTCAGGCTGCACCACCTACAACCAGACCGCAGCCATGACACGCCGTTGGTCATACGAAGGTCAAAGCACCGATATCCCACGCGCCATGTATACCAACAGCGACTCATACGTAGGCAACGAGCTCATGAGTTCACGCTGGATAGAAGACGGCAGCTACCTGAAGCTCAAGAATATCCGTCTGACCTACACCCTGCCATACCACAACTCATGGCTTCAGGGCGTAAAGATATGGGGCGAGGCCAACGATGTCTTCACCATCACCAAATATCTGGGCACAGACCCCGAGACCAGCGCAAACAACGGAACTCTCTATCAGGGCATAGACACAGGCCGCATTCCTGCTGGCACAAGCTTCAACTTTGGTGCTACAATTAACCTGTAATCGAATTAAAACATGAATATGAAAACCAAATCAATCATAACCTTGCTGTGCCTCTGTATGGGGCTCAGCATGGCCACCACCTCTTGTCAAGACATGCTCAATGCAGAATCTGACCGCAACTCATACGAGGTGGCACAAGATACCCTCTATTCATACTGGGGTATACTCAAAGGTCTGCAGAACCTCGGTGAGAGATACGTCATACTTGGCGAATGCCGCGGAGAGCTCATCGACGCAGGCGGTTGGGTGACAGACTCAGTCAAGGCAATGCTCACATTCGGACTCGAAGACAGCGAGGGAGTCCGCGACGGAGCCAACCGCTACCTCAAAATCAGCGACTACTATCAGGTCATCAACTCATGCAACGCCTATCTGGCAAGCGTCGACACCGAGCGCAAGACATCAGGAGGCATAGGCTACATGGTACGCGAAGCAGCCCAAGTCGAGGTAATCCGCGCATGGGTCTACATGCAGCTCGTCATCAACTATGGCAAGGTACCATTCTATCTCGAACCCATGCTCACCTCAGAGGAGATCGAGAATTTTGTGTACAACTTTCCCGACGAACAAAATGGTATAGAAGGCAAAAACTATGCCGATGCCGACAACCTGTACTCACTGCTTGAGAGCCGTCTGACAAACTCATACGAAGTAGAAAACAGTCCCTCACCCTACGGAGGTTTCCCACAGTACGACCAGTACGGCTATAAGACCAGCGTATGCCACTCACTCAAGGCGATGTTCCCCGCAGCTGTAGTCCTCGGCGACCTCTACCTCATGGGCAACCAGTATGAGAAGGCAGCCCAATCATACTACAACTATCTCAGAGGTCAGTACGGTGGTGTAATCCCCACATCATACTATAGTACCGCCTATATCCCACAAAACGAAGATTCACCCAGAGCCACATACAATGGCTATCCCTGGAGCGAGACAGGTGCGCCCACCCGTTCAAAGGAATCAGTCACCGCTATCCCATCAAGCACCAGCGGCATGTGGGGCACGGTACAACGCGGAGTCAACGACCTCTACGGTTTCAAGGCATCCATACGCCAGTCTACAGGCAAGGACTCTGTCACTACAGCCAGTGTAAACCTCGAAAGGAACTGGGAGTTGCAACTCTGCCCAAGCCAAGGATACTGGAATCTCTGCAAAGCTCAAGAATACGAAGCATACGTCTCAGCTGATGTAGAGAACTTTGATTCAAACAACCGTCTCGTAGTACTCGAAGGTGTAGGCGATGCACGCGGCGTCATAAGCAACTGGGGCAACGGTTATGTGGCACGTTTCAACTCTGGTTCATACTACGTAGGCCATACCGAATACCAGACCTATATCATGAAGCAGAACCCTGGCGGAGCCTTCTCTACCGTATTCCCCATGGTATACCGCAAGAGCCAGATATGGCTGCGCTTTGCCGAGGCCCTCAACCGTGCAGGCTATCCAGGCTATGCTTTCGCAATACTCAGCAACGGTCTGACCCGCAACGACAACTGGCTGCCCTCTGCCGACAACGAGTACGTAGCAAAAGCATACCACATGTATTTCAGCTACACCACAACTGACGACCAAGGTCAAGATGTCACATACACTTACCCAAGCGATTATGACACCAACGAAGCAAGCATTGTTAGAAACAGGGAAGTCAGCGAGGAAGATTTCCTCAGCGACTCTACCGCCCTTGCGCAAGCTATAATCGAAAGCGGACTCCTCCCCGCAGGCGTAACAATCGAAGACCTCGGCAACCTTCAAAAGGGTTCAGCCGCAGGCTATGAGAACTATATGGACGACAACAGCAACGTCATCTGTAACTACATTAGCCGCGAAGAGATGAACACAAAGCCCGCATGGTTGGACTTCAGCGACGAGAACCGCTTCTCCGGAGCATCATCACTGGCCATCAACGTCGTAGCCAACTATCCCCTCACCCCCGGTGACGGACTCAACTACTTCTTCCGTACGGCAAGCACAGGTCAGACATATACTCGCGGTATCCACCAGAAAGGTTGCGGACTGCTGATGCCAGGCGAGCGTCGCAGCTCATACAACTTCGTAAACCAAGTCAACAAGAAGCTCGGTACGACATGGAGCAAGGCACAAGTATATGATCCTGCCAACAAAGAAGCAGTCATCGAAGCCATCGAAGACCTCATCGTCGATGAAGAAGCACTTGAGCTTGCTTTCGAAGGCAGCCGTTTCTTCGACCTCATGCGCGTGGCACGACGCCGCGGCACACAATACATGGTTGAGAAGCTCAGCACCCGTGGCGACTTCAACGCCAACGGACTCCAGAGAGAGAAGAACTGGTACTTCCCACTACCCGATGACCCTAGATACAAGTAATCAATCCGATACGCAAGCATACGACGGAGCCTTCTTACATAAAGACGGCTCCGTCATTGTTTTGTTTACAAAAAGACACTAAAACACGTAATTCATGCACTTTGGCAACAAAAATACACATTTTACTTAACTTTTTACACAAAAATATTGTTTATAACATAAAATTGTCATACATTTGCAAAAGAGAATCAAAATGCCAACAATAACAAACAAAAAAGCATAAATTATGGACGCAAAAAAAGTATTGGAAGATCTCAAAAGACGCTTTCCAGGAGAGCCTGAGTATCATCAGGCAGTAGAAGAAGTACTTGGCACAATCGAAGAAGAGTACAACAAGCACCCTGAGTTTGACAAAGTCAATCTTATCGAACGACTCTGCATACCCGATCGCATCTACACGTTCCGTGTCACATGGATGGACGACAAAGGCCAGATACAGACCAACATGGGCTACCGCGTGCAGCACAACAACGCCATCGGTCCCTACAAGGGCGGTATCCGTTTCCACAAGTCAGTAAACCTCGGCATACTCAAGTTCCTCGCCTTCGAGCAGACTTTCAAGAACTCACTCACCACCCTCCCCATGGGCGGCGGCAAAGGCGGTTCAGACTTCAGCCCACGCGGCAAGTCAAACGCCGAAGTTATGCGATTCTGCCAAGCCTTCATGCTTGAGCTCACACGTCACATCGGTCCAGACGTCGACGTACCAGCAGGTGACATAGGCGTAGGCGGTCGTGAAGTAGCCTATATGTTTGGCATGTACAAGAAGCTCACACGCGAGTATTCAGGCACATTCACAGGCAAAGGCCTTGAGTTTGGCGGCTCACTCATACGCCCCGAAGCCACAGGCTACGGCACAGTATACTTCCTTCGCGCCATGCTCGCTACCAAGGGCGACAAGATTGAAGGCAAGAAGGTACTCATCTCAGGCGCAGGCAACGTTGCCCAATACGCAGCCGAGAAAGTACTCCAACTCGGAGGCACACCAATGACAATGTCAGACTCCGACGGCTACATCTACGACCCCGATGGCATCACACGCGAGAAGC